>NZ_JBSGZP010000241.1:0-9822 GCF_053611065.1 Streptomyces sp. NPDC054840 | reverse complement strand
CACAGAGCCGGGCCGGAGCGTGCGGGCGTCAGCGCTTGCGGCGCAGCACCGCGTAGTAGCCGGGCAGCCGCAGTGCGGCGGAGTCCGACCGCGGGTCGATCGCGTGCAGTTCTATCGCTTCGTCCTCGACGACCTCCCACCCGTCCGCGCCGAACGCCTCGGCCAGTTCGGGCCGGGTGAAGCGGTGCGAGTGCCGGACACCGGCCGCCTCCAGCGGGCCGACCAGGTCCTCGGCGCGGCCTCGCTTGCCGCCGACGAAGCCGAGGTAGCCGAAGGAGTTGCTGGAGTAGTCGGGCTCGTGGACGATCAGCGTGCCCTCGTCTCCCAGCAGATGGTCGGCGACGGCGGCGAGCCGGGCCCGGGCCTCGCTGTCCAGGACGTGGAAGACGCCGCGGACGAAGATGTTGTACGGACCCTCCCCCAGGACGGCCGCCTGCTCGGCGTCGGTCATGTCGATCGCCAGGTAGTCCACGTTCGCGACGCCCTCGGCTTCACGCTTGGCGTGCTCGATGGCGCTGGCCGAGACGTCGACGCCGATGACCGAGGGGTAGTGCGGGGCGAGTTCGCGGCTGTAGCGGCCGTTGCCGCAGCCCAGGTCGATGACCGGCAGGCCGGCGCGGAAGTGGCGCTGCGCCTTGTCCAGCAGCCAGTGGAACTCCTCGCCGCTGTCGGCGTCCCAGATGACGTCGCCGCCGCGTCCGGTGCGCCGGATCCCGGCCCAGTACCGCTCCCAGGCGTCGCCGGTGTCGCGCTCCTCGGTCTTGCCGGGGGTGGCGCTCTGCGCGCCGGGCGGCGGGGAGTGGCGCTCCCAGACCTCGTCCTCGGCGAGGGCGTCCAAGAGGGCGTTGAACTCCTCGAACATCGAGTCGATGAGTCCGTCCGGGTAGACGGCGGGCAGGAAGTCCCAGTTGAAGGTGAGACCGTCGGGCTTCTCGAAGACCTGGAAGTCGAGGGAGACCTGGGGGGTCTGCGAGATGCCGTAGACCGGGGCGCCCAGCTCGGTCTCCTCGTACTGCGGCGGATGACCGGCCAGGCTGGTCATCACCACGGGCATGGCCGGGGCGAGGGAGCCGCGCAGCTTGGTCAGCTCGCGCAGCACCTGCACCCCGCTGAAGTAGCGGTGCTCCAGGTCGGCCCAGAGCCGGCGCTGGACGGCCTGGGCCCGTCCCGCGAAGGTGCTCTCCGTCTGCTCGACGGCCAGCAGCAGCGTGGTCGTGGTGTCCGCGAGCAGCGAGTTGACCTGCGGGTGCAGCGGAAGGCGGTTGAACAGCGGGAAGTTGATGGTGAACCGGGCCTGCCCCGAGGCCCTCCCGAGGATCTCGGCGTAGGCGGCGGCCAGGACCCCGGACGGGGTCACCTCGCGGGCGTGCGCGCGCTCCTGGATCCGGCTCCACCGCTCCGGGGCGACGACGTGGCTGCGGCGCTCGAAGCGGACGGGCAGCTCCGGGGCGTCGGCCGGGCGCTCGGGCAGTTCGGGGGCGGGCGGGAGGGTGGCGAGGCGGTCGCGCCAGTACCACTCGGAGCGGCGGTAGAGCTCGCTGTCGCGCAGCGAGTTCCCGACGGCGAGCACGTAGTCGCGGAAGGTCAGCTCCAGCGGGGCGAGTTGGGCGCCGGGGTCCACGTAGTAGGTGACCAGGTCCGGGATGAGGACCTGGAAGTAGCTCCAGGCGTCGGCGACGAGGAAGTCCAGGCAGAGGTGGATCCGGGCCCGGCCGCCGCCGAGCAGGCTGATCCGTACGTCGAAAAGCGGCCACGCGTCGGCGTCGAGGACCTGGTGGGAGAGCCGTTCGCGCAGGGCGGCCAGTTCGGCTCCGCGGGTCTCCTCGTCGAGTGCGCCGAGGTCGGTGACGGGGATCTCGTAGGCCGGGATCTCCTCGAAGACCTGCTGGGTGCCGTCGGGCAGGACGCGGGTGCGCAGGGCGTCGTGGCGTTCGACGAGCCGGCGCCAGGCGCCCTCGAAGCGGGGCACGTCGAGCTTCTCGCTCTCCCACTCGAAGTAGCCGTGGCAGCCGACGTTGCCCAGTTCCACGAGGCCGCCGCGGCCGATCCACAGGGCCTGCTGGCTCTCGGTGAGCGGGAACGGGTCGAAGCGCGCGGCGGGGTCCGCGACGATCGCCGGGAGTCCGCCGAAGGAGCCGCGGCCGCCCGCACGCTCGGTGGTGAGGAGGGTGGCGAGCTCGGCGACGGTGGGGCAGGTGGAGAGGTCGGAGAGGCTGAGCTCGACGCTGTAGCGGCGGCGGATCTCGTCGATCAGCTGGAAGGCCAGCAGCGAATGTCCGCCCAGCTCGAAGAAGTTGTCGTGGATGCCGACGCCGTCGGTGCGGAAGGCTTCGGCCCACAGCCGGCTGAGCCCGTCCTCGACCTCGTTCCGGGGTGCCTCGTAGCCGGCGCCGACCGCGTCGCGGCCCTCCGGGGGCTCGGGCAGGCTCCGCCGGTCGACCTTGCCGTTGGGCAGCCGCGGGAGGGACGGCAGGACGACGACGGTCGCGGGGACCATGTAGTAGGGCAGGGTGCGGGCGACATCGGCGCGCACGGCGGCGGAGTCCGGTTCGGCCGCGCCGGCCGGGGACACGTAGGCGATGAGCCGCTTGTCGCCGGGGCCGCGCTCCTGGGTGACGACGACGGCCTCGGCGACGTCGTCGAGGCGGGCGATATGCGTCTCGACCTCGCCGAGCTCGACGCGGAAGCCGCGGATCTTGACCTGGGAGTCGGACCGGCCGAGGAGTTCGACGGCGCCGTCCTCGCGGCGGCGGGCGAGGTCGCCGGTGTCGTAGAGCACCGGGTGCGGGTCGTCGGCGACGAAGTTGGGGTGGAACTTCGCGGCGGTGAGCTCGGGGCGGCCGTGGTAGCCGGCCGCGACCCCGGCGCCGGAGACGTGGAGGCGGCCGACCTCGCCCTCGGGCACCGGGCTGCCGTCCTCGTCCAGGAGGTGGACGCGGAGGTTGGCGATGGGCACGCCGACCGGGACCTGCCGGGTGGCCCGGACCTCGTCGGCGGTGGCCTGGCTGGTGAAATCGACCCCGGCGCCGAGGTCGAGGCAGGACAGGACGTTGGTGGTCTCGGTGGTGCCGTAGGTCATCACGACCCGGAACGGGGTGTCGACGGGCGGCCAGCTGTGGACGCGCTCGGCGGTGGTCACCAGGATCCGCAGCGCGGTGTCCGCGGGCCACCGCAGGCCCCAGGCGGGCTCGGCGAGGGCGGCCACCAGCATGGTGTGGGTGATGCCCTCGCCGACGAGCCAGTCGCGGATCTGCTCCGGGGTCTGCGCCTGCCCGGCCTCCGGGATGTGGATGGCCGCGCCGGCGGGCAGGTAGGCGAGCCACTCCATGATCTGGACGGCGAAGCCGGGGGTGGACATCCAGGAGGCGCGGTCGCCGGGCCGGACCCCGTAGGCGCGGGTGGTCCAGTGCACGAGGTTGGTGAGCGCCCCGTGCCGTTCCAGGACGGCCTTGGGGGTACCGGTCGAGCCGGAGGTGTAGATGAGGTGGCTGACGGTGTCGGGTCCGGTCACGACCGCGGGCGCGGTGTCGGGCAGGCCGGCCCCCGCGGTGGGGACCTCGGCCTGCGGGATGTCCCCGGGTATCCGGCCGCCGAGGTCGGCCGGGGTGAGGACGAGCAGCGGTGCGGCGTCGGCGATCATCGCCGCGAGCCGGTCGTCGGGGTTGACCGGGTCGAGGGCGACGATCGCGGCGCCGGTCTTGAGGATGGCGAGGGAGCCGATGACGTAGTCGGCGCTACGGGGGTAGCAGAGGCCGATCCGGGCCCCGGCGGCGGCGCCGCGGGCGATCAGCGCGTGCGCGAGCCGGTTGGTGGCGGCCTCCAGTTCCGCGTAGGTCCAGCTGCGGTCGCCCTGCGCGAGGGCGGTGGCCCGGGGGGTGCGGGCGGCCTGCTCGGCGAGGAGCTGCGGATACCCGGTGGTCGGGAAGGCGGCGTCCGAGCGGTTGAAGTCGACGAGTGCGGTGGTCACAGTGCGGGCCCTTTCTTACTTCGCGAAGGCTCGGCTGCGCAGCAGCCGCACGGGGAGACTGTTGATCCCCCAGGTGAAGTTGGAGGAGTTGAAGGTGACGGGTCCGGCGAGTTCGAAGCCGTCCAGCACTCCGAGCATCTCGGTGAGCAGGGCACCGAGTTCGAAGCGGGCCAGACGCGCGCCGAGGCACATGTGGCGGCCGTGTCCGAAGGCGACGTGCCGGTTGGGGCGGCGGTCGACCCGGAAGGCGTGCGGGTCGGCGAAGACGTCCTCGTCGCGGTTGGCCGAGACGTTCCACAGCGTCACCCGGGCGCCTGCGGCCACCGGTGTCCCGTTGATCTCGGTGTCGCGGACGGCGGTGCGCAGGGCGTGGACGCCGGGGGTGGTCCAGCGCAGGACCTCCTCGACCGCCGGGGCGATGCCGTCCTGGCCGAGGCCGCGCAACAGCCGCCACTGGTCGGGGTGTTCGGCGAACATGTGGACCGCGCCGGCCGCCGAGTAGCGGGTGGTCTCGTTGGCCCCGGAGAGGACTCCGTTGAGGTTGAAGACGATCTCGTGGTCGCTGAGCGGCCGTTCGACTCCGTCGCCCTCGTCCACGAGGGTGTCGTGGGCGATCTGGCTGACCAGGTCGTCGCCGGGACGGGCCCGGCGCTCGGCGAGCAGCTCGATGAAGTAGAGGAAGATCTCCGAGTGCGCGTTGGTGCGTACCTCGTCGTCCGGGGAGTCGAAGGCATCGGTGGTGAGGGCCCCGATCCAGGCCCAGTCGGCGCGCGGGATGCCCATCATGGCGCAGACGACCCGGTTGGGCAGCTGTTTGGCGAGGTCGATGAAGTCCAGTTCGTCGCGTTCGACGGCCTCGGTCACCAGCTCGCCGACCACCTTGGCGACCATCGCCTCCAGGCGCGGCATCTGCTGCGGTCCGAAGGCCTGGTAGAGGGCCCGCTTGAGGCGGGTGTGGTGGGGGACGTCGGAGACGATGAGCATGCGCTGGGCGACGGCGGCGACGGCGGCCGGGTCGCTGCCCAGCCGCATGCCGCGGGCCGAGCTGAAGGTGTCGCTGTCGGCGTAGACCTCTTTGATGTCGCGGTGCCGGCTCAGCACCCAGAAGCCGCCGTCGTCGCTGCCGGGCTCGGGGTGCCAGTGGACGGGCGAGTTGGCGCGCAGCCAGGTGAAGGTGGGCCAGAAGTCGTTGCGGCCGAAGGGGCCCGGGTCGAGCAGGTCGATCTCCATCTCAGGCTCCTCGCAGGCTGAGCGGGCGGGTGTCGGGCCAGTGGGCGTCCACGAAGCCGGCGCATTCGTCCTCGGTGCCGTCGAACCCGGCCGGCGTCCAGCCGTCGGGGGTCTCACGGGTGGCGGGGTACAGCGCGTACTGCCCCTCGTGGTTCACGAGGACCTGGTGGGTGGTGGGCACGGTGTCCTCCGGACTCGGGCGGGTGGGGGCGGTCGGGCGCTCAGGCGCCGGTCGTGGTGGGGGCGGGTGCGGGGTCGGGAGAGTCGGCGCCCGCGGCCCGCAGCAGTGCGGTCAGGTGGTCCAGTACGGGCCGCGGGTGGCGCAGTACGGCGTGATGGCCGCCCGTGGTGGTGTGCCGGGTGAAGGCGGCGGTGGTGATAGCGGCCCAGCCGTCCAGGTCGGCGGAGGTGACGGTCTCGTCGCCGTCGGCACCCCAGGCGTGGACGGGCATGCCGAGGCGGACGCCCGGCTTGTGGACGTAGCTCAGGGACAGTTGGGCATCCTTGCGGAGCATCGCGACCATCAGGGCGCGGGTGTCCTCGTCGAGCAGTTCGGGGTCGAGGCCGGCCGTGTCGAAGAGCTTGTCCAGCTCCTCGCCGTCGTCGACGATGCCGCGGCCGGCGCCGTCCCAGTGGCCGGGGGCCCGGCATCCGCTGACGACCAGGGCCCGCGGGGCGACCCGGTTGGAGACCTCGTAGCCGAGGAGGCCGCCGAAGCTGTGGCCGAAGACGATCAGCGGCCGGCCGGCGACGATGTCCCGCAGTTCCGCGGCGATGGCCTCGACCGCCTCGTCGAAGGTGTCCGGCATGGGGTCCCGCCAGCGGTTCTCGCGGCCCGGCAGCTGTACTCCGTACACCTGGGCGGTGCCGGCCAGCTCGGGCTGCCAGGATCGGAACTGCTGGCAGCCGGCCCCGGCGGGGGGCAGACACAGCAGGACGGGCAGGGCCCGGTCGGCGGGGTCGTCGGTCCAGGTGGAGATCCAGGCGCCCATGGCTCAGGCCCCTTCCGCGGTGTCGGCGGAGGGGTCGGCGGCGGACGCTTCCCGCTCGGCGGAGAGACGGTCGAGTTCGGCGGCGAAGTGCCGGGCCGTCGGCTCGGCCAGCAGCGCGCCGAGGCCCACGCGCAGTCCGGTGACGCGGCGCAGTTCCGACACCGCGCGGGCGGCGGCCAGGGAGTGGCCGCCCAGCTCGAAGAAATCCGCGTCGGGGCCGGGGATCTCGGTGGCGAGCACGTCGGCCCAGACGGCCATCACGATGCGCTCGCTCGTGGTCGGACCGCCGCCCGGGGCCACCACCGGTGTGCCGGGCGTCCGTTCCGGGGCCGCCAGGGCCTTGGCCAGCGCCTCGCGGTCGGCCTTTCCGGTGCTGAGGGTCGGGATCCGGTCGAGCACCCGTACGGTGCCGGGCACCGCGGCCGCGGGCAGCTGCTTGCGGCAGCGTTCCACGACCAGGTCGGCGAGGCCCGCCGGGTCGGTACCGGGGGCCGCGACCACGGCGAGGCCGAGGGTCTGTCCCGCGGCGAGCGGGCAGCAGGCGGCGGCGACGACCTCGGGGAGTTCGGCCGCGATCCGCTCCACCTCACCCAGTTCGATGCGGTGACCGCGGATCTTCACCTGGTCGTCGCGGCGGCCCCGGTACTCCAGTTCGCCGCTCGGGCGGCGGACCACCACGTCGCCGGTGCGGTACATGCGGGTGCCGCCGCCCTGGAAGGGGTCGGGCAGGAAGCGGCTCGCGGTGAGCCCGGGCCGGCCGCGGTAGCCGCGGGCGACGGCGGGGCCGCCGAGGTAGAGCTCGCCCTCGGTGCCGGCGGCGACCGGGCGGAGTTCCTCGTCCAGGACGTAGGCCCGGTAGCCGGGCAGTGGTCGTCCGATGGTGGTCACGTCGTCCCCTCGTCGGCTGTCGGCCCAGGTCGCGGCAATGGTCACCTCCGTCGGCCCGTACACGTTGAGCAGCCGGCGGCCGCCGGCGAACCGCTCGGCCAGCGCGGCCGGGCAGGCCTCCCCGGCGACCACGACCACCTCGGCGGAGTCGATCCCGGCGCCGTGCGCGGCGAGCAGCGACGGAGTGAGGGAGACGGTGCGCAGGCCGGCGGGCAACGGCTCGCGGCCTTCGGCGGCGGCCTGGCGCAGCCCGTCCAGGGAGAGGTCGGTCAGGGCGACCCCTTGGCCGTGTGTCAGGTAGAGCAGGGTGCACCACAGCCAGCCGTCGAAGGCGGGCGAGACGGCGTTGAGGCCCATGCCGCCGGGGCGCAGGCCGAGGCCGCCGATGGCCTCGACGAAGGTGTCCAGGCCCCGGTAGGTGACCTCGACCCCCTTGGGGCGGCCGGTGGTTCCGGAGGTGTAGATGAGGTACGAGCAGCTGTCGGGGGCCGGTACCGACACCGCGAGCGCGCCGGGGGCGCCTCGGCGCACGTCGGCGGGGGCCAGCAGGGTGATCCCGCCGGGCTCCAGGCCCGTGGGTACCTCGGTGGCGACCAGGACGGCGGCCCCGGCGTCGCGCAGGACCCGGCCGAGGCGCTCGACGGGATGCGCCGGGTCCAGGGGGACGGCGGTCCCGCCGAGGCTCCAGACGGCGAGCAGGGCGGGCACGCTCTCCCGGGACCGGCCGAGCAGCAGCCCGACAGAGGTCTCCGGGCCGACTCCGGCCGCGGCGAGCGCGGTGGCGTACCGTGCGGTGCGGGCGGTGAGTGCCGCGTAGGTGAGGGTGCCGTCGAAGCCCTTGACGGCGGTCTCGTCCGGCTGTTCGCGGGTCCACCGCTCCAGGCGGGCGAACAGCGGCGGGAGTGCGCCGTCGGCCGGTCCGGCGGGGCCCGGTTCGGCCCGGGCCGCGCGGGGCGGTGCGTCGTCGGCCGGTACGTCCGGGGCGGTGGCCCTGGCGGACTCGGCGTGCCGGTCGGTCATCCGTCGTTCCTCTCGGTGTCCGCGGGGCGGGCGGCCGCGGTGGCCCGCAGGCGTGGGCCGACCACCTGGCCTCCCGTGCCCTGCGGGAGCTGCATCGCCTTGGTCTCCAGGAAGGCCTCCAGCCCGGCGGCACCGCATTCGCGCCCGATCCCGGACTGCTTGAACCCGCCGAACGGCGCGGCCGGGTTGAACTGGCCGCCGTTCACGTCGACCAGGCCGGAGCGGAAGCGCCGGGCCACCTGCTCCGCGCGGGCGGCGTCGCCGGACCAGACCGCGCCGTGCAGGCCGTAGCGGGTGCCGTTGACGATCCGGACGGCCTGGTCCTCGTCGTCGTAGGGGATGACCGAGAGGACCGGCCCGAAGATCTCCTCCTGGCCGATCGTGCTCAGCGGGTCCACGTCGGCGAAGACCGTCGGCCGGACGTAGTAGCCGGTGTCCAGTCCGGCGGGCCGGTCGGGGCCGCCGCGGACCAGGCGGCCGGCGCCCTCCTCGATGCCCCGCCGGATGTACTGGGTGACACGTGCGTGCGCGGCGGCGGACACCAGCGGGCCGAGGTCGGTCGCGGGGTCGCGCGGGTCGCCGGTCACGTACCCGGCCATCGCTTCTCCGGCGAGCTGTACGGCCTCGTCCTGGCGGTCCCTCGGTACCAGCAGCCGGCTCCATTGCAGGCAGGTCTGGCCGGTGTTGAAGAGCATCTGGTCGACGGTGGCCGCCACGGACGCGGCCAGGTCGGCGTCGTCGAGGACGAGGCTCGCGTTCTTCCCGCCGAGTTCGAGGTGGACGCGCTTGACGGTGTCGGCGCCGAGCGCGGAGACCTCGCGGCCGGCCCGGGTGGAACCGGTCAGGGAGACCACGTCGATCAGCGGGTGGGTGACGAGTGCGGTGCCGACGGCGGAGCCGGTGCCGACGACCATGTTGAAGACGCCGGGCGGCAGATCGGCTTCGGCGATGGCCTCGGCGAGCAGCCGGGCGTGCAGCGGGGTGATCTCGCTCGGCTTGTGCACGACCGTGCAGCCGGCCGCGAGCGCGGGGAGGATCTTCTGCACGGTGAGCAACAGTGGGGTGTTCCACGGGGTGATGCACGCGGCCACTCCGGCGGCCTCGCGCACGACCAGCGAATGGCCGACGCGCTCCTCGAAGGTGTAGGACGCGGCGGTCTCGACGCAGTGCGCCGCCATGCCGAGGGAGAGCCCGACATGGGTCTGGCGGGCCATCCGGGCGGGCGCCCCGACCTCGGCGGTGATGGTCTCGGCGAAGCGGTCGGCCCGGACCTCCATGGCCTCGACGACCCGGCGCAGCAGCGCGGTACGTTCGCGCAGCGGGGTGGCGGCCCAGCGCGGGAAGGCGGCCGCGGCGGCGCGCGCGGCAAGGTCGGCGTCCCGGGCGGTGCCCGCGGGCACGGTGGCCAGGGCGCGCTCGGTGGCGGGGTCGGTGACGACCAGGCGGCCGTCGGCGTCGGAAGCCACCCAGGCGCCGCCGATCCACTGGTCGGTGTAACGGGGCGGCAGGGGGGCCGCGTCGGGCTCGGCCCCGGCGGGTCTGGAGTCCTGGGGCTCGGTCGGCACGGTCAGCACGGTCACGGTGGGGTCCTCACTCGGTCACGGGATCACGGGCTCGCTGAACAGCTGGGTCGGTGTCACGCGGTCGCCTGGTCGGCCGCACGGGCCAGGGTGGCCGCGGCCCGGCTGTCGGGCCTGGCCCGCCGCACGGGGCGGGCCAGGGCGG
>NZ_JBSGZP010000240.1:0-9853 GCF_053611065.1 Streptomyces sp. NPDC054840 | reverse complement strand
GCCCGGCACCACCGCCCCCACCCCGCCGCGCCCCACCACCCCGCCCCGGCCCGCGGCCCCCTCCCCGCCGGCGGCCCCACCGCCGTCACCGCCCGCGTTCACGCCGCCCTCGGCGACGCCGGCGTACTCCCCGCCCACGGCACCGGCGCCCACGAAGCCCTCCGCACCCTCGTACACACCCTCGCCGCAGGCGCCGCCGACCCCGCCGACCCCCTCTGCGCCGCCCACCTGCACTGCCCCCCGCGCGCCGGCGCGGCCGCCGCCGCCCTCGCCGCCAGCGCCCTGAACCCCTCCCGCGACTCCTGGGACCCGGCCCCCGCCGCCTCCGCCCTCGAAGCCCTCCTCACCCGCACCCTCGCCGCCGAGTTCTACGCCACCCCCCACGCGGACGCCCTCGTCACCACCGGCGGCACCGAAGCCAACCAACTCGCCGTCCTCCTCGCCCGCGAACGCCACGGCCCCGCCCTCACCGTCCTCCACGGAGCCAACGCCCACCACTCGATCCCCCGCGCGGCCTGGCTCCTCGGCCTGCCCCCGGCCACCGAACTCCCCACCCCCGCCGGCACCCTCGACCCCGCCCGCCTCGCCGAGGCCCTCGCCACCACCCCCGGCCCCACCCTCGTCACCGCCACCGCAGGCACCACCGACGCCGGACTCATCGACCCCCTGACCCACATCGCCGACCTCTGCGACCACTACGGCGCCGACCTCCACATCGACGCCGCCTATGGCGGCCTCCTCGCCCTCAGCCCCCGCCACCGCGACACGGTCGCCGGACTCGGCCGCGCCCACTCCCTCACCATCGACCTGCACAAACTCGGCTGGCAGCCCGTCGCCGCAGGCCTCCTCGCCGTCCCCGACACCACCCTCCTCGCCCCCCTCGCCCACCAGGCCGACTACCTCAACGCCACCGACGACACCGACGCCGGCCTGCCCGACCTCCTCGGCCGCTCCCTACGCACCACCCGCCGCCCCGACGCCCTCAAGATCGCCACCACCCTCCGCGCCCTCGGCCGCGACGGCCTCGCCGCACTCATCGACCGCACCGTCGACACCGCACACCACCTCGCCCGACTCCTCGACGCCCACCCCGGCTTCGAACTCCACGCACCCCCCACCATCACCACCGTCCTCTTCCGGCCCACCCACGCCGACGACGACCACCTCGCCACCCTGCGCCGCACCCTCCTCGACCAAGGCCGCGCCGTCCTCGGCCGCACCCACGCCGACGGCCGCCTGTGGCTCAAAGCCACCCTGCTCAACCCGCACACCACAGCGGGGGACCTGGACCACCTCATCTCCCTCCTGGAAGGCAGCACCCACCGATGACCGCCCAGCTCGACACCCCCCACGACCTCGTCGGAATCGGGATCGGCCCCTTCAACCTGTCCCTCGCGGCCCTCGCCCACGGCCTGCCCCGACACGGCGCCGCCGAACTCGCCACCGCCTTCTACGACCAGCGCCGCGACTTCCGCTGGCACCCCGGCCTCCTCATCGAAGGCGCCACCCTCCAGGTCCCCTTCCTCGCCGACCTCGTCACCCTCGCCGACCCGGCCAGCCCCTGGAGCTTCCTCAGCTACCTCAAGCACAAGGAACGTCTCTTCCCGTTCTACTTCGCGGAGCAGTTCCACATCCACCGCGCCGAATACGACGCCTACTGCCGCTGGGTCGCCGGCCGCGTCCCCGGACTCCACTTCGGCCACCAGGTCGACGCCGTCCGCTGGAACCCCGAACGCGACCTCTTCGAAGTCGACTTCACCCAACTCGACGCCACCGGCGAAGCCGAAGCCCTCGGCCGCACCTACACCCGCAACCTCGCCCTCGGCATCGGCACCGCCCCCTACGTCCCCGAACCCCTGCGCCCCCTCGCCGACGCCCCCACCGTCCCGGTCATCCACTCCGCCGACTACCTCGACAACCGCCAACGCATCCTCGGCGCCGAACACGTCACCGTCATCGGATCAGGCCAGTCCGGTGCCGAAGTCTTCCTCGACCTCCTCCGCGCCCGCCCCATCGGCCGCGAACGCCTCACCTGGCTCGCCCGCACCCCCTCCTTCGCCCCCATGGAGTACTCCAAGCTCGGCCTCGAACACTTCACCCCCGACTACACCCGCTACTTCCACTCCCTCCCCGAACCCGTACGCGACCAGCTCGTCCCCGCCCAATGGCAACTCCACAAAGGCATCGACGCCGCCACCATCGCCGCCATCCACGCCGAGCTCTACCGCCGCACCCTCCACGGAGGCTGGCCCGACACCGTCCTCACCCCCGGAGTCAGCGTCCGCACCGCCGGCCGCGTCGCCACCACCAAGGTCGAACTCCACCTCGAACACACCGAGCAGGGCACCCGCTCCCGCCTCACCACCGACGCCGTCATCCTCGCCACCGGCTACCAGGAACGCCCCCTCGGCAGCCTCCTCGCAGGCCTCGACCCCTACCTGCGCAAGGACTCCTCCGGCCGCCCCCGCATCGACGACCGCTACCGGATGATCCTCGACCCCACCGTCACCGGCAGCATCTTCGTCCAGAACGGCGAACGCCACACCCACGGCGTCGGCGCCCCCGACCTCGGCCTCGCCGCCTGGCGCAGCGCCGCCATCCTCAACACCCTCACCGGCAAGGAGCCCTACCCCCAGCCGGCCCGCACCGCCTTCACCACCTTCGGCCTCGACCAGCGCGAACACACCCGCCCCCGCCCCGCCGGCGAACTCCTCCCGCTCGTCGAGTACCCGTAGAAACCACCCGAAACCACCCCCACCACCGGCAACCCCCTCCACGAATCCACCAGCGCTCGACATCGAGGAAACGTCTTTCCACGCCAAGGGCCCCCCGAACGCACACAGGGCCGGGACCCGCCGCCGCGGACCCGGCCCCCAAGGGGCGACCAGCGCCTAGAACACCGGGACCCCGGCCCGCGTCAGACGCCAGTCCACCGACGCGAACTGCGCCGGATCGACGGTCCCCTTCGCCTTCACCCACTGGATGATCGTGTTACGGATCTCGTCCGAGTTCGCCCACAGCTGCTTGGCCTGCGGAACATGCGGGAAGTTCCCCCCACCCGACGCCCGGTAGTTGTTCACCGCGAGCACGAACCGCGCCGCCGGATCCACCGGCTTCCCCTGGAACGACAACCCCGTGATCCGCGAACCCGCCGGCTGCGCGATGTCGATGTCGTACGCCAGCCCGTACACCGCGTCGTAGTTGTAGTCCGGAATGCTCTCCGCGTTCGTCAGCTTCGCCGGATCCACCACATCACCCGGCGCCGTCCGCACGAAGTACCGCGCCGAGTACTCCAGGTAGTCCTTCACCTGCGCACCCGTCAGCAGTCGCGCCTCCATCGTGTTCTCGAACGGATACAGACCCGCCGCGTCCCTGATCGTCACCTGACCCGCCGGGATCGCCGCCGTCCGCGAGAAGCACGACGCCTGCGACAGCACCGGCAGCGCCGCCCACTCCGAACCGGCCAACGCCCCCTTCACCGTCTCCGCCTGCACATGGTTGATCAGATCGATGATCGCGACGTCCTTGAACGCCCCCTCGGCCGACGACATCGCCTGCGTCGACGTACCGATCACCTGATTCACGTACGCCACGACCTTGCGGTGCTCGTCCGACAGCAGCCGCGTGATCTTCTCGTCCTCCGCGACCGTGTTCGAGTTCAGCACCTTCGCCGCGACCTTCGCCACCGACCAGCGGCCCTTCGCCCACGTCAGCTCGAAGTCGAACAGCGTCAGCCGCTGACCCCACTTCAGCGGCTCCGACAGCACCACGTCCTTGCCGGTCGCCTTGTTCTTCACCCGGTACTCGGGAATCTCCGTGTGCGCGTGCCCCACCAGGATCGCGTCGATCCCCGGCACCTGCTCCGCCACCAGCGCAGCCGCGTTCTCGATGTACGGCAACTGGTCCCCGTACGAGGACGTACCGCTCGAACCGGAATGCGCCGACACGATCACCACATCCGCACCCATCGACCGAAGCTTCGGCACGTACTTCGCCGCCTGCTCCTCCAGCCCCGGGAACGTCATCTTCCCCTGCACGTTCGCCTTGTCCCAGATCGCGATACCCGGGTTCGTCAGCCCCAGCACCGCCACCTTCACATCACGCCCGCACGGAGTCCGCAGACAGTGCATGCTGTACGGCGCGAACGCCGGCCGCAGCGTCCGCGCATCCAGCGCGTTCGCCCCCAGCAGCGGGAAATCGCACTGCTCCTCGAACTTCCGCAGCACCGGTATGCCGTAATTGAACTCGTGGTTCCCCAGCGCCGCCGCGTCATAACCGATCGCGTTCATCGCCTGCGCCATCGGGTGCACCGGACCCCGCCGCGCGGTGATCGGATCCACCTTCGCGTAGTAGTACGACAGCTGCGTGCCCTGGATCGTGTCACCCGCGTCGATCAGCAGCGTGTTACGCCGCCCCTTCTCCGCCCGCACCTGCTCCACCAGCGTGGAAATCTTCGCCAGACCGACGTCGTTGTGCGCCTTGTCGTCGAACTCCTTGTCCGTGAAGTAATCCCAGTTGAAGACATTCCCGTGCAAGTCGGTCGTACCCATCACCGTGAACGAGTACGTCCGCACCCCGGCACCGGACCCCTCCACCTCCCGCGGAACCGCCGCCGCCGGGGTGCTCGTGGCCCCCGCCAACGCCACAGCAGCACCCGTAGCAGCCGAAGTGCCCAGGAAAGTCCTACGGTCGAACGCCATACCATCTCCCTTTCGAGGCCTGAACAACGCGCGTAGATTCTGGCCCAGCAGTAACAAGCCGCAACACCCCCGCCAGGTTTCGATCCGATGACCACACCCGAACGAGCCACAGTGCGACAGTGAAACCATGACCCAGGACGCATCGCACCAGCCCTACGGAACCCCCGAAGTACCCCGCGTAGCGGTCCGCGGCGAAGCCCGCATCGAAGTCGACCCCGAGATCGCCCGCATCGGAATCACCGTCAGCGCCCGCGGCACCGACCGCCGCACCGCACTCGAAGACCTCACCCGCCGCAACAACACCGCCCTCGACCTCATCAAAAGCTACGGCGACCCCGTCGAAAAACTCGAAACCGGCGCCTTCTCCATCACCCCCGAACTCACCCGCCACGGCCGCGCCGAACGCATCCGCGCCTACCACGGCCGCGTCCACATCACCGCCGAACTCAGCGACTTCACCACCCTCGGCGAACTCACCACCCGACTCGCCGACCTCGAACTCACCCAGATCGACGGCCCCTGGTGGGCCCTGCGCCCCACCTCACCCGCCCACGGCCAAGCCCGCCGCCAAGCCGTACTCGAAGCCGTCCAGCGCGCCCGCGAATACGCCGAAGCCCTCGGCGCGCACCTCGCCGCCCTCGTCGAACTCGCCGACCTCGGCGCCGAGAACGCCGCCCCCTTCACCCCCGCCCCCGGCGCCGGCATGCGCACCATGGCCTTCAGCGCCGCCGACGACGCAGGCCCCCCGCCCCTCGACCTCGAACCCCAGCGCCAAACCGTCTACGCACAGGTGAACGCCCGATTCACCATGACCCCTCCACAACTCTGAAGAACCCACAAACGCCACCCCCGGGGGTGCTCATCAGAGCACCCCCACGCACATTCAACAGTTGTCAACAAGCATTTGCTCAACGGTTGTTGAGCGGACACCCGGAAGCGATTTCCTACCCGCAGGTAGGGGAATACGCTCGCCTCATGCGCCGAGCGAAAATCGTATGTACCCTGGGCCCCGCCACCGACTCATACGACCAGATCAAAGCCCTGGTCGAAGCCGGAATGGACATCGCCCGCCTCAACCTCAGCCACGGCACCACCGCCGAACACGAGGAGCGCTACCAGCGCGTACGCAAGGCCTCCGACGAGACCGGCCGCAGCGTCGGCATCCTCGCCGACCTTCAAGGCCCGAAGATTCGCCTCGGCCGCTTCCGCGAAGGACCCGTACTCCTTGAACGCGGTGACGACTTCACCATCACCGTCGAAGACCACCAAGGCGACCGCCACACCTGCGGCACCACCCACAAAGGCCTCGCCACCGACGTCACCACCGGCGAACTCATCCTCGTCGACGACGGCCGCGTCACCCTCGAAGTCACCGCGGTCGACGGACCCCGCGTCCACACCCGCGTCATCGAAGGCGGCATGGTCTCCGACCACAAAGGCCTCAACCTCCCCGGCGTAGCCGTCTCCGTCCCCGCCCTCTCCGAAAAAGACATCGAAGACCTCCGCTGGGCCCTGCGCACCGGCGCCGACGTCATCGCCCTCTCCTTCGTCCGCAGCGGCCACGACATCCAAGACGTCCACCGCATCATGGACGAAGAAGGCCGACGCCTCCCCGTCATCGCCAAGATCGAAAAGCCCCAGGCCGTCGAAAACATCGACGACATCGTCGCCGCCTTCGACGGCATCATGGTCGCCCGCGGCGACCTCGGCGTCGAAATGCCCCTCGAACAAGTCCCCATCGTCCAAAAGCGCGCCATCAAACTCGCCAAGCGCAACGCCAAACCCGTCATCGTCGCCACCCAAATGCTCGACTCGATGATCGACAACTCCCGCCCCACCCGCGCCGAAGCCAGCGACGTCGCCAACGCCATCATCGACGGCACCGACGCCGTCATGCTCTCCGGCGAAACCAGCGTCGGCAAATACCCCATCGAAACCGTCCGCACCATGTCCCGCATCGTCGAAGCCGCCGAAGAAGACATCCTCGCCAAAGGCCTCCCCCCACTCACCGACCGCAACAAACCCCGCACCCAAGGCGGAGCCGTCGCCCGCGCAGCCGCCGAAATGGGCGACTTCCTCGACGCCAAATTCCTCGTCGCCTTCACCCAGAGCGGCGACACCGTCCGCCGCCTCTCCCGCTACCGCTCACCCATCCCCCTCCTCGCCTTCACCCCCGACCCGGCCACCCGCTCCCAGCTCAACCTCACCTGGGGCGTCGAAACCTTCCTCGGACCCCACGTCGACTCCACCGACGCCATGGTCGCCCAGGTCGAAGAAGAACTCCTGCGCATCGGCCGCTGCGTACCCGGCGACACCGTCGTCATCACCGCCGGCTCACCCCCCGGCGTCACCGGCTCCACCAACCTCGTCCGCATCCACCACATCGGCGACGCCGTCCACTGACGCACCACCCGCACACGACGCACCGCGTCGGGCCACCACACCCCGCCCGACGCGGTCACCCGCAAGCGCCGAAATCACCTCGGGCCGCGCTCGTCGACCAATCCCTGACCTCGACCTCACCTGAGGTCATACGTTCGCGACATGACGGCCAGCGCGAACTCCCCGCAGCAGCTCGCCGCCCAGCCCATCGGCTACTGGGCCCCCCAAACCGCACACCTCATCATCGGCGGCCTCCGCACCGCCCTCGCCGAAGAACACCTCACCCAGCCCCACTGGTGGACCAACCGACCCGGCGAAACAGGCCGCCTCCGCGCCCACGCCCGCAACGCCAAGGTCCACGCGGCAACGCGGCAGGGCATCGATGACACCGCATACGCCGCCACGATCGACACCCTCCGCCGCATGGTCGCAACCTCGGCGGCAACGGCGATCGCCGTCACGCCATACTGGCCCCTCACGACGGACGCACACGGGGGACCGACCGGATGACCACGCAGCCGCCCCACGCACCGGACGCCGGACCCGAGCACGAGTGCCAACCCCGCCCAGGCACCTGCCACCTCCCGGACCCGTGGATGTGCGACGTCTTCTCCGTCGACGGAAGCCTCCGCGACATCACCGTCACAGGCACCGACGACACACACTGGAACCAGGTCCTGCGCCACCTCGGCACCGCCGCCGACCAGCTCACCTGGTACAGCGGCGCCGAGGGGGAGGACAGCGGCGGGAACGACGCCGGGGACCGGCTCGACGCACTGGAGGACGGCTACACGGCAACCCTCGGCGTCCGATACGGCCGCACCTGGTTCTCGGCCCATCTGCCGGTCGACGGGATCGAATTCTCCCTCTGGCCCGACAGCATCGAAGACGGGGCCCACGTCGCCGACGTACTGCGCTTCCTGACCGAACTGGGCACGGCATGCGGCCGCCCCGCCGTCCTCACCGCCGAAACCGTCACCGGCCACCACGAGCTGCCGCCCCTGATCACCTACGACCCGGCCACCAGGACCACCACCCACCCCTGCAGCTAGTACTTCGGGCCGATGTGGGCGTCCATGAGGGCGACGCAATCCTTCCGCGCGACGGACACGTTGAACGGATCACTGCCCCGCGCCAGCACCGTCCACCGGACCCCGACCTTGGTGAGCGTGTCCGTGCACAGCTTCCGGATGTCGTCGGACTTGTTGGTGAAGAAGTACCGCGGGTACTCGTAGCGCTTGCCGTTCCGGACGGTCCAGTTGGTGACCCGACACCCGTCGGAATGGATCAGCCCCCGCAGGAACGCCCACGGATGGGCATCGACGATCTCCTGCTGCCAGCCTTCGAGAACGATTCGCCGCTCGTGTTTCTTGCCAGGCCCGTGCTGCGGAAACAGGCATGTCCAGTGGGTCGAGTGGGACTGCACCTCGACGCATCCTTGTCGTTGCCGACGGCTCACCCGCGGGATCTGCATCACGAGATGCAGGGCCTCCTCGGCGGCGGCGATGAGACCCACCCAGGTGGCGTCGCAGAAGATGGAGAGGTGGTGCTGCTTGTACTTCGAGATGATGTGACCGTCGCCCAGATAGAGGCCGAGGAGATAGGCGTAGGCGGGCCGGTCGACGTCAAGGCCGGTGCACCTCGGACAGTCGGTGGGCGGCTCATAGGCCTCGCCCCGGCTCTTCCGGTCCTGGTGTCGCCACCAGCCGACGGTGCCGCGGGGCACGCCCAGACTCTCGGCCACCACCCGATTGGTCACGCCTCGGCGTAACAGCAGGACTGCTTCTTCGCGTATCGCGGGATTGTGCTCCACGACGCAGGAGCTTCGCTGTTGTTCGCCCGGTTGGTCGCAATTCGAAGTTTCGTTCACCGTGACGAGTGAAGATCGCAATAGTCGCTAGACGACCTTGAAATTGAAGGAGAAGTGCCCCGAGTCGGATTCGAACCGACGCTGAATGGGTTTTGAATCCATTGCCTCTGCCGCTGGGCTACCGGGGCCCCTTCGAAACGAAGGATACCTAAGACCCTCCGTGTCACAAACATACAGGAGCTAGGTAGGCTCGTGGGAGCTTAACCGCCTTGCACCGAGGAGCATCCGTGACCGCCGAGCACGAGTCGACGCCCACGCCCGACGCCGACCAGTCGCACGTTCCGCCGCTGACGACCCGGGTCGTCATCGCCGAGGACGAGGCGCTCATCCGTCTCGATCTCAAGGAGATGCTCGAAGAAGAGGGCTACTCCGTCGTCGGCGAGGCCGGTGACGGGCAGACGGCCGTCGAGCTCGCCCGTGAGCACCGCCCCGACCTGGTGATCCTCGACGTGAAGATGCCCGTCCTGGACGGGATCTCCGCGGCCGAGAAGATCGCGGAGGAGTCCATCGCGCCCGTGCTGATGCTCACCGCGTTCTCGCAGCGGGACCTCGTCGAGCGGGCCCGGGACGCCGGTGCGATGGCGTACCTGGTGAAGCCGTTCAGCAAGAGCGACGTGGTGCCGGCCATCGAGATGGCCGTGTCCCGCTTCGCGGAGCTGCGGGCGCTGGAGAAGGAGGTCGAGGACCTCTCGCAGCGGCTGGAGACGCGCAAGCTGGTGGACCGTGCGAAGAGCATTCTGCAGACGCAGTACGGGCTGACGGAGCCGGCCGCCTTCCGCTGGATCCAGAAGTCGTCCATGGACCGCCGGATGTCCATGCAGCAGGTCGCCGAGGTGGTCATCGAGGACGCCGAGGCGAAGAAGAAGGAGAGCGGGAAGTAGGTCCCGTCCCGGAACATGTG
>NZ_JBSGZP010000239.1:0-9871 GCF_053611065.1 Streptomyces sp. NPDC054840 | reverse complement strand
GCTGCACATCGTTGGGGTGAAGCAGGAAGAACTCCGGCTCCCCTCAACCCCGCCCGTACGAGACGGGCGGAGGAGGCAACCGGCCGCGGTGATTCGGCGCGGAGAGGTTGAGCAGTGCGCATGTCTCCTTCAGGTCTGAGACCTGGCGTAGGCGTATGGAGACGTGACCTTTCGGTCTAAGCCCTCCGGTGAATGACAAGGCGCCGGGTCGCCTCCCCCCGTCCACTGCGGGGCCCCTGGTCGTGCTGGGCGGGCAGATCAGGGCATACTTGACCCTGCTGCACCACTTGCTCAACTTGTTGGTACAAGCTGATGCAGTGATGTTGCACCCACGGACAGTGAGTCGTCAAGGGATTGGGGCCCACATGTACCAACAAGTTGAGCGAGTGCGTCATGATGGGGCCATGAACAAGCAGCCGAAGTACCGGCAGGTGGCTGACGCCCTCCGTCGCGAGATCGACAACGGCGTCTACCCGCCGGGATCTCGTCTGCCTTCCGAGAGCGAGCTCTCAACGCGGTTCGAGGCGTCGAGGAACACGGTCCGCTCGGGCCTGAACACCCTGGTCAGTGAGGGGTTGATCTCCTCCAGCCAGGGGCTCGGCTACGAGGTGCGCAAGCATGAGGTTTTCGAACTGAATGCTTCCCGCTTCGAGAACTTGACCTTCCCGCAGAACGGCGACGCCTACAACACGGACGTCACCAACGCCGGGCGGCACCCGACCCAGACGTTTCGGGTCGAGGTGACGCCGGCAACGGACTACGTCGCCGGGCGCCTCAAGGTCGATGTCGGCTCCACCACGGTCCTGCGGTTCTGCCATCGCTTCGTGGACGATGTGCCGTGGTCCACCCAGGCGACGTACTACCCCGACTGGCTTGTGAAGGAGGCGCCTCGCCTCGCCGAGCCTGGGGACATCGCGGAGGGTACGACGCGCTACTTGGCGGCCGCCGGGATTGCGCAGATCGGCTACTTCGACGAGATCGCCACGCGAATGCCGACCCCCGATGAGTCGCGACTCCTGGACGTAGGCGCCGGAGTGCCGGTGCTGCTCTGGACCCGAACGGGCTACGCGGGCGACAAGGTCATTCGGTGCACGATCACCACCTTCCGTGGAGACCTCAACCGCATGAACTACGAGATCGGTGAACTCCCCGCACGAATCGAGGGCGAGCGCCCGTGATTATCGAGCTTGCTACCCCTGACGACCTCGCGAAGCTGCTCGCCTTCCGCGAAGAGGCGGCAGCCTGGCTGAGCGAACTCGGCTCGGATCAGTGGCGTCGCCCTTACCCGGCGGATCGACTGCTGGCCACCATCGAGGCCGGGACGGTCTTCATGGTCCGGGATGGCGGGACGACCGCAGCGACTATCACCCTCACGTCTGAGGCGGAGGACGGCCTTTGGCTGAGCGAGGAACTCGCCGAGCCGTCGATCTTCGTGAACAAGCTGACGGTTGCCAGGACGCATGCCGGGCGGGACCTTGGTGGGCGGATGCTCGATTGGGCCGGCGATCGGGCGTATCGTTCCGGCGCTTCCTGGCTCCGCCTTGACGCGTGGACGGCGAACAAGGAGCTTCAGCGCTACTACCTCCGCCATGGCTTTGAGTACGTCCGCACGATCACGGAAGGTGGGGCGGTGAACGGTGGACCGCGTGTCTCAGGATGGCTTGGCCAGCGCCCGGCGCGAAGCGATAACGGCCATGGTCTGACGGACAGGGCCCCGGATCCGGCTTCGATCGAGGCAGCGTGACATGTAGCCGCTGACGTCAAGGCTGTGGCGCGGCAGCGAAGCTTTGGGCCCCGCGGCAGCGACGCTCCCCAGGCTGCCGGGACCGGTGGGGGTCTGAGCGCTCGATCGCGGTCGAGCCAGGAGAGTGCCTGCACTTCGCCGCAGCGTCCCCGGTGCGGACCGGGGACGCGAGTCCGGTGGTTACGGGAGTATCGCTGGTGGCGTCTCGGCCCCCACGTCTTCAGGTGTGGGGACGGAAGATCTTCTCCAGACGTTCGTGCATCGGAGCGCCCCTTCGCCAGACCCAATCGTTCCGCCGAATCGTTCACCACTGGGCAACGCAAAGGTGAATTTATGCATTTCACTTTCGAGATCGTGCGAATATTCGATCTCGGTTAGCTGGTCTAGTGCGGTCGTGAAATTGACAGCCAGGTGATCCCTGAGTAGCTGTCGAGCCTCGTCGATGCTGATGGGCTCACGCGATGGTGCGTGCGTGGATCGCGCACTAATTCGGCGGAAGGCGTGCTGAATGGCGGCGAAAGTCGCCGCGGCGCCCACGCCGGCACCATAGTCGCTTGAGAATTCCAGGAGGTATTCTCCGAACGATGCCGACGCGCCCCAGTCGTGCTGATTCTCTGTTGACCGCAATCGGTTTGGGTGCGGGTATTTCAGCTTGCCGTCCAGAGTTGTAATCTTGTGTAGCTCGTGAAGTATTTCGTCGGCGGTGAGGTCAACTTCCCCCAGCTCCAGAGTCCACGCTGATTCGGGTGGCTCTGCTGGCAGCCGAACGGCCCGAACCACTACCCGGATATCCAATACCCTCACGTGTGCCTCCTCAGGAGCTTGCAAATGAGCGCCAAGCATCGGCCACCTGACGTAGCGGCAGTCTAGAGAACACCCGACCCGACGGGGGGAGTTTCGACAACTCCGCTTCGGGCCGACAGATGAAATACACAGACATGCATACAGACGGCTGCCTAGGAGCCCTTAGAAAACAGGGACACAACGCCATCAGGCAGACTCTGACCCTCAATGGGCGCTTGGCTCTGCGGTTCATAGTGAGGGAATCTCGAACAGATATGCCGAAATAGATCCAAAGGTACGCGAGATTCTTCGGCGAGCGCTCGCTGACTGATGCCTGAACCCTCCAGGAGAGCGACAGCACCTGGCAAGAGCGATGGCTGCTCAAGAACTGGCATAACTCCAGGTTCTTGTCGCCTCCAGCCCTTGGAACTCAGGAATACCATCGCATTCCTGTAGGTCACCTCGCTCATCACGCCCAGGGCGCGCGAACGGTAGAGGAGTGCTTGGAGGCTTACACCCCAAGACTCCTTCAGCTTCTGCAACTGGCCCCAGTCTGCTTTCCCTGGAAGAAGATCCACGATCTGATTACTTGGCATCAAGAACTCGGCAGCGAATCGGTCTGCTTGCGCCTCGATTTGTGCCGAGCCCGGTTCGGCATCTGCGTGCATGACTAGATGGCCCAGCTCGTGGGCGAGGTCGAAGCGTTGCCTGTAGTAGTCGCGCTTTGTGGGGTTTAGCACTACTACGGGTCGAGACATTCCTTCGAACGAGTATGCGTCCACACTTGCGCTCGCCGGTGGGCTGAACACCACCAGCACACCCCGATTCTCCGCACTGCGAACCAAGTGTGGAAGTGGTCCTAGATTCATATCCCAAGCCATTCGCAGCCGGCGCGCGGCATCCTCGGGCGAATCTTCATCTCCCGAGATATCCAAGTTCTGAATATCGGCGTTCGGGAACTCTACGTGGCGTTCAAGGGTTGCGGAGATTTCAACCGTCGCAAGGCCGTACGCAAGCGCTTGATCTCGGGCCAGCTGGGTCGTGGAACGCAGAGAGCGGAAATGTGCCACGACATCGGAGAACTCCAGCTCCACGGGCCCAGGAAGAAAGAACGATGGATCCACACCGAGTGCCAGGCTGAGTTGCGCAACGGTGGCTGGAGCCGGCCTCTTTGTGTTCTTTTCGTACGAGGCGATAGCTGTGGGCGTTTTGCCTACTTGATCGGCCAACTGGTTCTTACGGAGGCCCGCCAACTGGCGGGCCAACCGCAAGCGCCTCCCGTCGAAGAGCTGCGCAACATCACCGACCTGGACTGAGGACCGGTGACGAGAATTCATGCTTAACCACTCGTTTCGTTACTGTTGCGCTCCTTCGGCGTCTTGCGCAGGCGCACCGGAGCGTCAGAGACAACTTCGTTCGGGTTCGGAGTGTACGGCTGCGGGTCGTAACCAGGTCGCACGCCCCCGCCGGACTCAGGCGGCAGCGTCATCAGATTCTGATACCAGTGCCAAGCCTGGTGGCGCGCGATTTTAGGCCGCCCGAAGAGCAGCTCCCGCTCCTTGAGTTCTTTGTGGATGCTGTGACCAACGACGAAGGTGTCGATGCCGTCTTCCCCGTCCGGGTCAACGAGGACGGGAGCCGATGTGAAAGTGTCCAGCTGGGGCCCGCCGATGTCGAACAGACCAGGCTGGTCCGGGTCGGGGTACGAGGCCACGCGCCGCTTGGTGGCGCTCTTCGTAACCCAGCGAATCTTCCGGTGCCGCCCGAACGGAAACGACTGCAAGAGCCAACGCCGCGAGCCGTACTGCCACCCGGGCGAGTTGTTCAGGGGCGAGTAGGTGACGAGGCCGGGCGCGAGCCGCGGCATCCTCTTGAGGTCGTCGGGATGCAGTCCGTCCTGTACCGCCTCCATCCCCGCGTCGGCGGGCAGGCCGGCCGGGAGGTGGTAGTCGCCACAGGAGAAGACCCGGTCCATGCGGTCACCGATGAGGCCATGGGCTGTGTAACCGACCCAGCCCGGCCCGTACCCACGACGCGGATCCCAGTCCCGCATCGTCTCCGCGTAGGCGGAGCCCACTGCCCAGGTGATGCCCGGGAGCACACCCGAAATAGAGAGGTCGGCGATGACCTCATCCTGCTCAGTCATATCGGCACTGTATCGGATCTCAGTAAGTCGTGCATCAAACTGAACCATCTGTCGTTCTTGGAGTCGCTGGGTGAACCGTTAGGGGTCGGGGCAAGGTATCGGACCCCACTGACAATCCCGCGTCGCCCCGTGGCGGCCGGGGCGCCGTTCAAGGCCGTCTCATGCGGCTCGGCTGATTCGCGAGACCCCTGTGTACCTGTGTGACATCAGCCGCTGACATCAACGTCGGCGTACATCCGTAGATGTCCACGGACACCGCGCCAGCTCGATGACCAGCTGGGCGCGGTGCCTGCCGAGGGCGGTGCCGGTGTGTGCGTGAGCGGCACACGCCTACGGATCAGAAGGTTGCAGGTTCGAATCCTGCCGAGTGCACAGCAGGACAGAGGCCCCCAGGAGAAATCCTGGGGGCCTCTGTCGTATGTCCTGACAGTCCCGCGTCTCCTCCTTGATGGGGACGGGGTCCCCCGGAGGATGTCAGGGGTGGGATGGCTCCGGTGGGGGACGCGGACGAGAGGTCGGCCTCGGTACGGTTTCTGAAGATCGTCCGAAGCTGGACATCCGAAGCTGGAAAACGGGGGCACTCATGGGACTGTTCGGGAACGCGCACACCGTCGACCCTGTGTCGGCGCAGCGGGACTACGCCCGGCTGCTGGGTCAGGGGGAGCAGGTACATGCCGCCTACCTGCTGATCCGGGACACGATCCTGTTCACCGACCGGCGGCTCGTGCTCGTCGACAAGCAGGGGCTCACGGGGAAGAAGGTGGAGTACCACTCCATCCCGTACCGGAGCATCACGCACTTCTCCGTCGAGACCGCCGGGCACTTCGATCTCGACGCCGAGCTCAAGATATGGATATCCGGAAGCTCGGCGCCGATCGAGAAGACCTTCACCAAGGGCGTCGACATCTACGAGGTGCAGGCGATCCTGACCCAGTTCGTCGCCCGGTAGGCGCCCCGGCCCTCAGAGGACCCGGGGCAGGCCGGTCACCGACATCACCAGGGAGTAGAGGGAAGTGGTGGCGGTGATGAAGAGGCGGTTGTTCTTGGCGCCGCCGAAGGCGATGTTCGAGACCGGTTCGGGGACGCGCAGGCGGCCGATCAGGGTGCCGTCCGCGGCATAGCAGCGGACGCCGTTCTCCATCGCGGCCGCCCACAGCCGGCCCTCGTCGTCGAAGCGGATGTTGTCGACACCGGGGCAGGCGGTGAAGACACGGTCGTCGGTCAGGGCGCCGTTGTCGGTGACCTTGAAGGCGCGGATGTGGCCGGCCCGGGTGTCCGCGGCGTACAGCTCGCTCTCGTCGGGGGAGAAGACCAGGCCGTTGGGGCCGAGGAAGCCGTCGGCGACCATCCGGACCTCTCCGGTCGAGGGTTCGGCCCGGTAGAGGTTGCAGGCGCCGATCTCGCTGGGTGCGCGGTGGCCCTCGTAGTCGTTGGTGATGCCGAAGTCCGGGTCGGAGAACCAGATGGAGCCGTCCGAGCGGACGACCGCGTCGTTCGGACTGTTGAGCCGCTTGCCGTCGAAGCGGTCGGCGATGACGGTGAGGCTCCCGTCCGGTTCGGTGCGGGTGACGCGCCGGTTGCCCTGCTCACAGGTGATCAGGCGGCCTTCGCGGTCCAGGGTGTTGCCGTTGGAGTGGCCGGCCGGGGAGCGGAAGACGGAGACCGCGCCGGTCGCCTCGTCCCAGCGCAGTATCCGGTCGTTGGGGATGTCGCTCCACACCAGTTGCCGCCAGGCGGGCAGGTAGAGCGGGCCCTCCGCCCAGCGGCAGTCGTCGTAGAGCCGATCCAGCCGGGCGTCGCCGTTGGCGCAGCGGCCGGTCCGGAATCGTTCATCCAGAATCTCGTACAAGGTGAGGTCGGCTATGTCAGACATGATTCCCCCTGGAAGAGTTCTACCGAATTTCATTCGGTCCGAGGTTGAGATTGCAGGATCAGGTACCGTCTTCGCAAGGGTCGACAGGCCCATGAGAGGAAGATTGCGTGGACGACATCGACCGTGCGCTCGTCCTGCGCCTGCAGCAGGACGCCGGCCAGTCGTACGCCGCCCTCGGCACGGCTGTCGGGCTCTCGGCGGGGGCCACCCACGAGCGGGTCCGCAAACTGCGCGAGCGCGGGGTGATCCGGCGGACCACCGTGGACATCGACCCGGCAGCCGTCGGCAGCGGAGTCCTGGCCTACGTGATGGTCGACTCCAACGCCTGGATGGGCGAGTCCGGTGCCGACTTCGCCGCGATCCCCGAGATCCAGGAGGCGCACATCATCGCGGGCAGCGCGTCGGTACTGGTCAAGGTGCGTACGGCTTCGACCGAGCGGCTGCAGGACGTCCTGCGCCGCCTCTATGCCATCGACGGCGTCAGCGGTACGCACGCCACCGTCGTCCTGGACACCTTCTTCGAGCGGCCGCTCCCGCTGTGACGTGGTGGTGCACCGGGATCCGGTGGAAGGACGGCCGCCCCACCATCGGGTGGTACGGGGAAGGACGCTGCGAGCGGGTGAGCGAGCTGGCGTACGGGCAGCGGATCGCCTTCGCCGCACGCGGGGAGAGGCACTGCCTCGGCGTGTGGCGGGCGGGGAAGCGCACTCCTTGCCCCACCGCGCACCCCGTCCCGGGCCGCGCCGGGAACGCGCAATGCCCCGACTGCGCCCGCCTCGACCGGTCGTTCTCCGTGGCGGCCGACACCAACGCCGCCGATGCGCGCACCTACCGGGTCTACCTGGCCTGGTTCGGGCCCGGCATGGTCAAGGTCGGGATCACCGCCGAGGAACGCGGCTCGGCCCGGCTGCTGGAACAGGGGGCGGTGGCGTGGGCCTGGCTCGGGCGCGGTCCGCTGATGGCCACCCGGCGCACCGAGGAGCTGCTGCGGGCGGCGCTCGGGGTGCCCGACCGGATCGCGTACGCCCGTAAGCGCGGCGCACGGGCCCACCTGCCGGCCGCGGCCGATCGGGCCCGGGAGGTCGCCGAGCTGCACGCACGGGCGGCGGCGCTGGCCGGGTGGCCGGAGTCGCTGGAGCGGGTGGAGTGCGTAGTGGCCGACCATGCCGAGGCATTCGGGTGGGACGCCCTGCCGGGCCTGCCGGGGCCGGGGCGGGTGCTCACCGAGATGGTGTCCGGCGGGTCGGTCGTGGGCCGGCTGGTGGGCGCGGCCGGTCCCGATCTGCACCTCGCGGACGGACTCGTGGTGGACACCCGGCTGCTGGCGGGATGGGAGCTCATCGCTCCGGGGGACGAGGCCGTGACCTCGGTCCCGACGGCGCAGATCCCGCCCGCCTACGGGGCTCCCGCCGAGCAGGGCGGGCTGTTCTGACAGAGGCGGCCCGTGGCTCGAAGCCTGGCGCGGAGCATGGCTCGGGTCGCGGCGGCCATGGTCAAAACTTGGATCCCTTTGCCCTTCCGGGGCCGATTCCGGTGGACAGGCCAGGGGCGCTCCGCCGAGGGTGTTCGACATGACCATCCAGCCGGTACCGGCCTTCGAACCTCCTTATGTCATGGCCGTTTTCAGCAACATCCGCACCGCCGACGACAGCGGATACCCCGAGACCCTCGCGCGGATGAAGGAGATCGTCCGGACGAACCCGGGATACCTCGGCTACGAGTCCGCACGTACCCCTGGAGGCCTCGGCATCACCGTCGCCTACTTCCGCGACCACGAGTCCCTCACCCTGTGGCGGAGGGACATGGAACACCAGGCGGCCATGAACCAGGGCCGCTCCGACTGGTACGAGAGCTACACCCTGCACGTCGGGACCGTCGAGCGGAGCCACGGCTTTGTCCGCAACGGCTGAGGCGGTCCGCGCCTTCCGGGAGCGGCTCGGGCTGCCCGGACTGGTCGACGTCCACACCCACTTCATGCCCGAGCGCGTCCTGGACAAGGTGTGGGACTACTTCGACGCGGTCGGCCCGCTGACCGGCGTCGAGTGGCCCATCACCTACCGGCACGAGGAGGAGCAGCGCGTCGCGCTCCTGCGGGAGTTCGGGGTCCGGGCCTTCACCGCCATGCTCTACCCGCACAAACCGGCGATGGCCGCCTGGCTCAACGCCTGGTCCGCCGGTTTCGCCGCCCGCACCCCCGACTGCCTGCACACCGCGACGTTCTTCCCGGAGGAAGGCGTGAGCGCGTACGTCCGCCAGGCCGTGGAGTCCGGGGCACGGATCTTCAAGTCACACCTGCAGGTCGGCGGCTACGACCCGAACGACGACCGGCTCGACCCCGTCTGGGGGCTGCTCACCGAGGCCGGCTTGCCGATCGTGATCCACTGCGCCTCCGGCCCCGTCCCGGGCAAGCACACCGGACCCGAGCCGATCGCCCGTCTGCTGGCACGCCACCCGAGGCTGCCCCTGGTCATCGCCCACATGGGCATGCCCGAGTACGCCGATTTCCTCGACCTCGCCGACCGGTACGCCGAGGTGCGCCTGGACACCACCATGGCGTTCACCGACTTCTCCGAGCAGATGTGCGGCTTCCCGCCCGGGGATCTCGCACGCTTGGCGGACCTGGGCGACCGGATCCTCCTCGGCACCGACTTCCCGAACATCCCCTACCCCTACGAGCACCAGCTCGCCGCGCTCGAACGACTCGGCCTCGGCGACGACTGGCTGCGGGCGGTCTGCCACGACAACGGCGCCCGGCTGTTCCGCCTCGACGGCTGACGACCCGGCCCCGGCGTCCAGCCTTGGCGACCCGTCCGGCCGGCCCTGGCGCCCCGGCCCGGCCGCCTCGCCTCCTTCCCGGATTTTCTTTCTCAGGAAATTCACAGGAAAGGCGCAAGAACGCTCTCAGAGGCGCCGGACAGGTTGTTCGGTATGACTGCGACGACCACCTCCCATGCGTCCACGTCCACCCACCACCCGGCGGCCCTGGTGCGGCCCGACGGCGGGCCCTGCCGGGTCCTCGTCGTCGACGACGAGGCCTCGCTCTCCGAGCTGCTGTCCATGGCCCTGCGCTACGAGGGCTGCGAGGTCCGCAGCGCCGGCGACGGGGCGGGCGCGGTGAGGGCGGCGCGGGAGTTCCGGCCCGACGTGGTCGTCCTCGACATCATGCTTCCCGACATGGACGGCCTGGCCGTCCTCGGACGGCTACGCCGGGAGATCCCCCAGGTCCCCGTGCTGTTCCTGACCGCCAAGGACTCGCTGGAGGACCGGATCGCTGGCCTCACGGCGGGCGGCGACGACTACGTCACCAAGCCCTTCAGCCTGGAGG
>NZ_JBSGZP010000238.1:0-9904 GCF_053611065.1 Streptomyces sp. NPDC054840 | reverse complement strand
CCCCTCGACCGATCGCGAGGTGCGGATCAGCCGACCTTGACCAGGTCGCAGACGAAGATCAGCGTCTCGCCCGGGGCGATGGCACCGCCCGCGCCGCGGTCGCCGTAGGCGAGGTGCGCCGGGATGACCAGCTTGCGGCGGCCGCCGACCTTCATGCCCTGGACACCCTGGTCCCACCCGGCGATGACCTGACCGATGCCGAGCTGGAACTGGAGCGCGGAACCGCGGTTCCAGGAAGCGTCGAACTCCTCGCCGGTGGAGAAGGCCACGCCCACGTAGTGGACGGAGACCCGGTCGCCCTTCTTGGCCTCGGCGCCGTCGCCCAGCCAGATGTCCTCGATCACGAGGTCCTTGGGGGCCTCGCCCTCGGGGAAGTCGATCTCGGGCTTCTGGAGGTCACTCACGGAACTTCTCCTCATATGTACGAAACGGTCAACCGGAACAGTCTTACATCACCGCGAGGATGTCGAGGCTGAAGACCAGCGTCGACTTCGCCGGGATGGTGCCCTGCTCCTTGTCCCCGAACGCCATGTCCGGCGGAATGACCAGCAGGATGCGGCTGCCCGCCTTCTTACCGACCAGGCCGTCCTTCAAACCCTTGACCGAAAGCTCACCCAGCGGCCAGGTGACCGTCTGGTCACTGGTGTAGGTGCTCTCGAAGGACTTGTCGTCCTTCCACGTCTTGCCGTTGAACTTGACGACGACGCTGTCGGTGTCCTTCACCACCGGGCCGTCACCCTCAAGGACATAGTCCGAAACCAGCTTGGTGGGCTCGGCGGTGTCCTTCGGGACGGTCACGGAGACTTCCTTGCCGTCCGTGTTCGTGCCGACCTTGGGCAGGTCCTTGTTCTCCTGGGCGACTTCCTTGCCCGTGGCCGAAACCGGGACGGTCGCACCCTTGACGATGTCCACGACGAAGACCAGCGTCGCGTTCTCCTTGATCTTCGGAGGCGACCCCTGTGCCCCGTAACCGAGCTCCGGCGGGATCACCAGCTCGACACGGCTGCCGACCTTCTGACCCTCCAGACCCTGGTCCCAGCCCTTGATGACGGCGCCGGCGCCGATCGTCACGTCGAACGGAGCGGGCCGCCCGAAGCTCTGGTCGAACGGCTGCTTGCCGTCCCACACCTGGCCGAGGTAGTGGACCTGCGCGATGTCGTTCTTCTTCAGCACCTGCCCGGTGCCCTCGCTGATGGTCACCACCTTGAGCTCCTTGGGCGGCGTGCCCTTCCCCATCGACAGGGTGGGCGTCTCCCCGAAGGCGGCACCCTTGGTGATCGCGGGGGCCCCGTTCTTCATCTGGGCGGAGTCGGAGCCGCTGTCGTCGCCACACGCTGCGGTCGTCAGCAGCAGAAGGGGTACGACAAGCAGGCCGGCAAGTCGGCGCACGGGTTCCTCAGATCTCAGACGGCAAAGCGGTCGCTCGCCACTCTAAGCCGTGCACAGGGCCCCGTACGAGAGACGTACGGGGCCCTGGCGAGGAGTGCGATGTCACACAGCGGTCACTCTGCGGGTCCTACATGCCCGCGATCAGCTTCTCCACCCGGTCGTCCACCGACCGGAACGGGTCCTTGCACAGCACCGTCCGCTGCGCCTGGTCATTGAGCTTCAGATGCACCCAGTCGACCGTGAAGTCCCGCCGCTGCTCCTGCGCCCGGCGGATGAAATCGCCGCGCAGCCGCGCCCGCGTCGTCTGCGGGGGCACCGACTTGCCCTCGAAGATCTTCAGGTCGTTGCAGATCCGCGCCGCCTGCCCCTTGCGCTCCAGCAGGTAGTACAGCCCGCGCCGGCGGTGGATGTCGTGATACGCGAGGTCTATCTGAGCCACCCGCGGATTCGACATGGTCATGTCGTGCTTGGCCCGGTACCGCTCGATCAGCTGGTACTTCATGACCCAGTCGATCTCGGTCCCGATCCGGTCCAGGTCCTCCGCGTCGATCGCGTCGAGCGTGCGACCCCACAGCTCCAGCACCTGGTCCACCACGCCGGTACGGATCCCCCGGCGCTCGGCGAAGTCCACCGCCTTGTCGTAGTACTCCCGCTGGATCTCCAGCGCCGAGGCCTCCCGGCCGCTCGCCAGCCGCACCTTGCGCTGACCCGTGATGTCGTGACTGACCTCACGGATCGCCCGGATCGGATTCTCCAGGGTCAGGTCCCGCATCACCGTGCCCGCCTCGATCATGCGCAGCACCAGGTCGGTGGCCCCGACCTTGAGCAGCATGGTCGTCTCGGACATGTTCGAGTCACCCACGATGACGTGCAGCCTGCGGTAGCGCTCGGCATCCGCGTGCGGCTCGTCCCGGGTGTTGATGATCGGCCGCGAGCGGGTCGTGGCAGAGCTGACGCCCTCCCAGATGTGCTCGGCCCGCTGACTCACGCAGTAGACCGCACCCCGCGGCGTCTGCAGCACCTTGCCGGCGCCGCAGATCAGCTGCCGCGTGACAAGGAACGGAATGAGAATGTCCGCCAGGCGGGAGAATTCCCCGTGCCGGGCCACCAGGTAGTTCTCGTGGCAGCCGTACGAGTTGCCCGCCGAGTCGGTGTTGTTCTTGAAGAGATAGACGTCGCCCGCGATTCCCTCCTCGTGCAGGCGGCGTTCGGCGTCGACGAGCAGACCTTCGAGAATGCGCTCGCCTGCTTTGTCGTGAGTGACCAGCTCGGTCACGTTGTCGCATTCGGGTGTTGCATATTCCGGATGCGAACCCACGTCGAGGTACAGGCGGGCGCCGTTCCGCAGGAAGACATTGCTGCTGCGGCCCCATGACACAACACGGCGGAAGAGGTAGCGCGCCACTTCGTCAGGAGACAGTCGGCGCTGTCCCCTGAACGTGCACGTGACGCCGTACTCGTTCTCCAGCCCGAAAATGCGGCGGTCCATGACTGAACATTACGCCTTCTGCCCTCTTCTGAAACCGGGTTCGGGAGCGCCGTTTCGATCAGTTCCCACCAGCGGGCCGATCGACGCCCCGATCACGCCCCGACCACGGCCCGATCGGCCCACCCGCCGCACCCACCGATCAGGGCGCCGCCGGCACCTCCGACGGCACGTCAGAAGCCGTGTCCGGCACACCGTCAGGCAAGCCCGCCACCGCGCGACCACGCCCGCCGGTCGCCAGCACCCGCTGAGTGACCATCAGAACCAGCAGCGCCGAACCGCCCGCCACAGCCGCCACCCCGAAGCCCGCCGCGGTACCGCCCCACTCCACCGCAGGCCCCGCGGCCGCCGTACCGATCGCCGCACCCACCCCGAAGAACGTCACCAGCCACGAGAACGCCTCCGTCACCGTGCCCGCCGGAGCGTGCCGGTCCACGGCGATGAACGCACACGCCAGCGCGGGCGCCAGGAACACACCCGACAACGCCGACAGCCCCGTCATCGCCACCGCACCCGGAACCAGCATCAGCGGCAGGTAGCAGACCGCCAGCAGACCCACCAGCAGCCGCAGCCGCCGCTCGGGCGCACCGGCCCACTGCCGCGCGCCGTAGCACACCCCACCGATCAGCGCGCCCAGCCCCAGCGCCGCCATCAACCAGCCGTACACCGCCTGACCGCCGTGATCGTCCGCGTACGCCACCCCCGCCACCGTGATCGAACCCAGCGCCATACCCACGAAGAAGAACGCACCCAGCAGCGCCAGCAGCCCCCGCGAACGCAGCGCCCCCAGCCAGTGCGCCTCCCGCGGCGCCGAACGCCACTTCCGGGACGGCTCACTGACCACCACCGACAGCGCGCCCAGCACACCGATCGCGTTCAGCGCCAGCAGCGCCCCCGCCGGCGACCACATCGCCACGAACAGCGTCACCAGCAGCGGACCGACGGTGAACATGACCTCCTGGGCCACCGCGTCCATCGCGTACGCGGCGTGCACCTTCTCCTCACGGCCGCCCAGCACCCCCGGCCACAGCGCCCGCAGCCCGCCCTCCAGCGGCGGCGTGAACAGCCCCGCCACCACCACCGCGGCGTACGCGGCCACCGCCGAACCCGTACCCGAAAGCGCCAGCCACACCATGCCCAGCGCGGAGAGCACCGCGGCCGGCAGCTGTACCCGCGGCTGCCCGAACAGATCCACGGCCCGCCCCAGAAGCGGCTGACCCACCGCGTTCGCCAGCCCGTACACGGCGGCCAGCGCCCCCGCCAGGCTGTAGCTGCCACCCTCGGCCCGCGTGAAGAGCACGATCGCGATCGGCCCCGTGGCATTGGGCAGGCGGCCCACGAGCGTGCCCACCAGCAGCCTCGCGGCGTGCCGGGTCCTCAGCAGCTCCGCGTATCCCGCGGCCATGTCCGCCCCCTTCTGCCCGGATCCAGCCGGGAGTGCCGAAGTAATACGTATAACTAGACCGGTCATACGTACCATGGCCGCAGCCCGCCGGTCCACCCCGCCGACCCCACCACACCCCCGACCTCCCAGTTCAGGAGCCCCGTGTGACGAGACCCACCAGCCGCGACGTGGCCACCGCCGCCGGGGTCTCCCAGGCCACCGTCTCCCTCGTCCTCGGCGAGAAATGGCCCGGCCGCGTCTCCGAACGCACCGCCACCCACGTCCGCGAAACCGCCACCCGCCTCGGCTACCGCCCCAACCTCGCCGCCCGCAACCTCCGCCTCGGCACCACCCGCACCGCCCTCCTCGTCGTCCCCGCCCTCACCAACGAGTTCTTCGCCCGCGTCTACACCGGCGCCGCCCGCGTCGCCGCCGAACACGGCTTCGGCGTCGTCCTCTACCCCTCCCCCGACGGCACCGGCCCCGCCCGCGACCCCTTCGCCTCCGCCCGCGCCGCCCTCGACGGAGTCATCGCCTCCTCCATGGCCGCCCACACCCTCGACGCCATCGGCGGCAACACCCTCCCCCTCGTCATGCTCGACAGCGACCCCGCCGCCGGCACCGCCGCCGCCCACGTCAACCTCGCCATGGCCGACGGCATGCGCCAGATCACCGAACACCTCCTGCCCCTCGGCCACCGCCGCTTCCTCCACCTCGCCTCCGCCATCGACTCCTGGACCTTCGACACCCGCGCCCAAGCCCTCAGCGCCCTCCTCGGCCCCGGCACCGAGCTGCGCACCGTCCGGGCCGCCCTCACCGTCGACAGCGCCCGTACGGCCATGGAGGCCGCCCTGGCAACCCCCCGGGACCGGCCCACCGCCGTCGTCTGCGACGACGACATCCTCGCCGCCGGCGCCTGCAAGGCCGCCCGCCGCCTCGGCCTGCGCATCCCCGAGGACCTCTCCGTCACCGGCTTCGACGACCTCGCCCTCGCCACCGCCGTCGAACCCGAACTCACCACCGTCCACCTCCCCGCCGAACGCGTCGGCGAACAGGGCATGGCCGCCCTCCTCGCCGTCCTCGAAGGCACCACCTGGACCGCACCCGACATCCCCGTCCGACTCGTCGTCCGCGACTCCACGGGCCCCGCCCCCACCCCCTGAGCCGAGCCAAGCCCACCCGGCCCAGCCAGCCCCGGCCCGGCACCGCCCCGGCCAGGCCCGGACACGACGAAGCCCCGGCCCGCCGAAATCGGCGAACCGGGGCTCCTCCCGCACCACGACTACTCGGCGTCATCCTCCGGCGCCTCGTCGTTCGACACGGCATCGGCCTGCACCGCCGCCGTCACGTCCGCCTCCAGCAGCCGCGACAGCTGCCGACCCCGGATCCGCTTGAACTTGCGCTGCTGCGCCCGCGTACGGTCCAGCACCGCGACCTCCAGCCGCTCCGCCGGAATCGTCTTGTCCGCGCCGTTGGCCTGACTGGACAGCGCCTGCACCGCCAGCTTCAACGCCTCCGACAGGGTCATCCCGTCCTGATGACGCTGATCCAGGAAGGTACTGATCTGCTCGGCATTGCCACCGACCGCGACCGAACCGTGCTCGTCCACGATCGACCCGTCGTGCGGCAGCCGGTAGATCTGGTCACCCGCGGCCGTCGCACCGACCTCCGCGACCACCAGCTCCACCTCGTACGGCTTCTCACCGGCCGACGAGAAGATGGTGCCGAGCGTCTGCGCGTAGACGTTCGCCAGCCCACGGGCCGTCACATCATCACGGTCGTAGGTGTATCCACGCAGATCCGCGTACCGCACACCGCCGATCCGCAGGTTCTCGTACTCGTTGTACTTACCGGCGGCCGCGAAGCCGATCCGGTCGTAGATCTCGCTGAACTTGTGCAGCGCACGGGACGGGTTCTCGCCGACGAACACGATGCCGTCGGCGTACTGCAGCACGACCAGGCTGCGACCGCGGGCGATGCCCTTGCGGGCGTATTCCGCCCGGTCGGCCATGGCCTGCTGGGGTGACACATAGAACGGAGTCGACACCGGCTGTCCGTCCCTTTCTTCTGGGCTCCTACGGGGCGACGGATGGTCAGAGCAGGGCGGCGCGCGGGCCGTCGGGCTGCTCCAGCCGACGGTTGGTGACCGTACGGGCGAGCTCCTGCGACTCGTCGTCGGTCAGCCTGCGGAACCCCTCGTCCGTGATCACGGTGACGATCGGGTAGATGTGGCGGTACAGGTCCGGCCCACCGGTCGCCGAGTCGTCGTCGGCGGCGTCGTACAGCGCCTGGACGACCAGGGTGGTGGCCTGCTCCTCCGTCAGATCGGGACGGTAGAGCTTCTTCATCGAGCCCCGGGCGAAGATCGAACCCGAACCGGTGGCGGCGTAGCCGTGCTCCTCGGAGCGGCCGCCGGTCACGTCGTAGGAGAAGATCCGGCCCTTCTCCTTGCCCTCGTCGTACCCGGCGAACAGCGGCACGACGGCCAAGCCCTGCATCGCCATGCCCAGATTGCTCCGGATCATGGTGGAGAGCCGGTTGGCCTTGCCCTCCAGGGACAGGGTCGTCCCCTCGACCTTCTCGAAGTGCTCCAGCTCCAGCTGGAACAGCTTGACCATCTCCACGGCCAGGCCGGCCGTACCGGCGATACCGACGGCGGAGTACTCGTCGGCGGGGAACACCTTCTCGATGTCCCGCTGCGCGATCATGTTCCCCATGGTCGCCCGCCGGTCACCGGCGAGGACCACCCCGCCGGGGAAGGTGGCGGCGACGATGGTCGTCCCGTGCGGCGCCTCGATGACACCCTCCGGCAGCCTGCGGTTGCCGGGCAGCATCTCGGGCGAGTGCGCGCCCAGGAAGTCCATGAAGGACGACGACCCCGGCGTCAGGAAGGCTGCCGGTAGACGCCCTGTGCCACGATTGTTGGCTTCCACGCGTGTCCCTCCAGGTATGAGATGGCCCGACGCAGAGTGTCGGGATCGTCTCCCAACTTGCCGATGGCCGAATTGCAGTTGAAGCACAGTACGCCTCGGACCCTACCCGTCTCGTGGCAGTGATCCACATGCACGGCCGGAGCCTTTAGGCAGATCCAGCAAAGCCCGCCCTGAGCTGCGATCATTTCGTCCCGCTGAGCCTCGCTGATGCCATAGGTCCGTTTGAGGTGGCCGGCCCGGCCTTCGACCGCACGGCACGCCTTGCATCGCGTTGACAACCCATCCGAAGCAGTTGCATTCCGATGCCATTCCGCATGCGGCTTCACTTCGCCACAACGCAAACAGAGCTTGTGCCCTTCCGGCACTTCTACTCGAGGCCGGACCTTCCGCCCCAGGCCGATCTGACGCTCACGGTGATAGTCGGCCATGCAAGCGCGGCATTCACGCTGCAAGCCATCCATGTTCGACCGCTTGATACCGAAGGCTGCGCGCGGCCGGTCTTCACCGCACCGCGCACACCGCTTCGAGCCTGCCCTTTCGGGCATTCACCCCACCCTTCGCCTTCGATTCGAAGGTTACTGGCCGCCTTTTTGAACGAAACTTCGAACGAAGTCCTCGGCGTTCTCCTCCAGGACATCATCAATCTCGTCAAGTACGGAGTCGACGTCGTCGGAGAGCTTTTCCTGGCGCTCCTTGAGGTCGGTCGATTCCTCGACCGCCGCCTCCTCGACCTCCTCGGTCGAGCGCGTCGCCTTCTGCTGTCCGCCGCCGGTGTCCTTGGTCGCCATGTCTACCTCACCCCGCTCGGTTCGCATGCTCATGTCGAGAGACCCCGGGATTCGGGATCTCTCAAGATCAGACCCTACGTCGGACCCTACAAGGAGGGTCCGACATTCGTCCCCGTACTTTCACAGTCCGGTTCTCTTCATGATTCCCGGACCGGAGGCCTTTCAGGCCCTTTCACTGCCCCGAAAGCACCCGGACCAGGTCCTCCGCCGTGCGACAGCGGTCCAGGAGCTCCTTGACGTGGGCCCGCGTGCCCCGGAGCGGCTCCATCGTCGGGACCCGCTGGAGCGAGTCCCGGCCCGGAAGGTCGAAGATCACGGAGTCCCAGGACGCCGCGGCCACGTCGTCCGCGTACTGCTCCAGGCAGCGGCCGCGGAAGTACGCCCGGGTGTCCTCCGGAGGCTTGCCCTGAGCCCGCTCCACTGCCGGCTCCTCCAGCAGCCGCTTCATCTTGCCGCGGGCCGCCAGGCGGTTGTAGAGGCCCTTCTCGGGCCGTACGTCCGCGTACTGGAGGTCCACCAGGTGCAGCCGCGCCGCGTCCCAGTTCAGCCCGTCCCGGCGCCGGTAGCCCTCCAGGATCTCCTTCTTGGCGATCCAGTCCAGCTCCCCCGACAGACTCATCGGGTCGCTCTCCAGCCGGCCCAGCACGTCCTCCCAGCGCCCCAGCACGTCCTTGGTCTGCTCGTCCGCGTCGGACCCGAAACGTTCGTCCACGTACTTCCGGGCCAGCTCGAAGTACTCCATCTGCAGTTGCACCGCGGTCAGTGTCCGGCCGCTGCGCAGCGTGATCAGGTGCTGCAGGTCCGGGTCGTGGGAGACCTGGTGGAGGGTGCGTACGGGCTGGTCGACGGCCAGGTCGACGTTGATGAACCCGTCCTCGATCATGGACAGGACAAGTGCTGTCGTGCCGAGTTTGAGGTAGGTGGAGATCTCGGAGAGGTTGGCGTCTCCGATGATCACGTGGAGCCGGCGGTACTTCTCGGCGTCCGAGTGGGGCTCGTCGCGGGTGTTGATGATGGGCCGCTTGAGGGTGGTCTCCAGGCCGACCTCGACCTCGAAGTAGTCCGCGCGCTGGCTGATCTGGAAGCCGTGCTCGCGGCCGTCCTGGCCGATGCCCACGCGTCCCGCGCCGGTCACGACCTGTCGCGAGACGAAGAAGGGGGTCAGGTGGCGCACGATCTCCGAGAAGGGGGTTTCCCGCTTCATCAGGTAGTTCTCGTGCGTGCCGTAGGAGGCGCCCTTGTTGTCGGTGTTGTTCTTGTAGAGGTGGATCGGCTGGGCGCCCGGGAGCTGGGCGGCGCGTACGGCCGCCTCGGCCATGATCCGCTCGCCGGCCTTGTCCCACAGGACGGCGTCGAGTGGGTTGGTGATCTCGGGCGAGCTGTATTCGGGGTGTGCGTGGTCGACGTAGAGCCGTGCGCCGTTGGTGAGGATGACGTTGGCGAGGCCGATGTCCTCGTCGGTCAGCTGGCTGTTGTCGGCGGCCTCGCGGGCGAGGTCGAAGCCGCGGGCGTCCCGCAGCGGATTCTCCTCCTCGAAGTCCCAGCGGGCGCGTCGCGCCCGGTGCATCGCCGCCGCGTAGGCGTTGACGATCTGGGACGAGGTGAGCATGGCATTGGCGTTCGGGTGCCCCGGGACGGAGATCCCGTACTCCGTCTCGATCCCCATTACTCGCCGTACGGTCATGCGGCCCTCCTTGCCCGGCGGCGCTCCCCTTTCGGGAGCGGCGCTCAAGTACCGCTGGTGCTCCGGTGCGTCTGCCTGTGCGGTGCCCGTCCCCGCACTGCGCGTCCGGCGGTACGGAAGAGCCTAGAACCACTGCGCGCTCGTGGGGAGATCATTTCCGTCATTGGATCCGCCTCGTCACCGGCTGAAAAGCGGCCGGTAAAGCGGTGGGGTAAAGCAGTCGGCTGCGGATGCCCGGGG
>NZ_JBSGZP010000237.1:0-9914 GCF_053611065.1 Streptomyces sp. NPDC054840 | reverse complement strand
TCCGCGTAGTCCGCGTCGAGGGAGACCTGGAGGAGAAGGTCGTGGGCCTGCTTCCACTTGCCGGCCGCGAAGGCCTCCTCGCCGATCTCGGCGCGGATGGCGGCCAGTTCCTCGGCGGCGATCCTGCGGGTCAGTTCGGCCGTGGCCGTCTCGCCGTTCTCGAACACGACACCCGCGTTGATCCACTGCCAGATCTGCGAGCGCGAGATCTCGGCGGTGGCCGCGTCCTCCATCAGACCGAAGATGCCGACGGCGCCGAGGCCGCGCAGCCACGCCTCGATGTACCGGATGCCGACCTGGACCGCGTTGCGCAGGCCCTCGTACGTCGGCCGCGCGTCCAGGGAATCGATCGCGATGAGCTCGCCGGGGGCCACCGAGACGTCCTCGCGCAGCCGGTCCTTCTGGTTCGGCTTCTCGCCGAGCACCGCGTCGAAGGAGGCCATGGCGATCGGGACCAGGTCGGGGTGGGCGACCCAGGAACCGTCGAAGCCGTCGCCTGCCTCGCGGTCCTTGTCCGCCTTGACCTTCTCGAAGGCGACCTTGTTGACCTCGGCGTCCTTGCGTGACGGGATGAAGGCCGCCATGCCGCCGATGGCGTGCGCGCCGCGCTTGTGGCAGGTGCGGACCAGCAGTTCGGTGTACGCCCGCATGAACGGGGCGGTCATCGTCACCGCGTTGCGGTCCGGCAGGACGAACTTCTCGCCGCCGTCACGGAAGTTCTTCACGATGGAGAAGAGGTAGTCCCAGCGTCCCGCGTTCAGGCCGGCCGCGTGGTCGCGCAGCTCGTAGAGGATCTCCTCCATCTCGTACGCGGCGGTGATCGTCTCGATGAGGACGGTCGCGCGGACGGTGCCCTGGGGGATGCCGACGTAGTCCTGGGCGAAGACGAAGATGTCGTTCCAGAGGCGGGCCTCCAGGTGTGACTCCGTCTTCGGCAGGTAGAAGTACGGGCCCTTGCCGAGGTCGATCAGGCGCTTCGCGTTGTGGAAGAAGTACAGGCCGAAGTCCACGAGGGAGCCGGAGGTCGGGCCGCCCTCGAACCGCAGGTGACGCTCCTCCAGATGCCAGCCGCGCGGCCGCATCACGACGGTGGCGAGCTGGTCGGCGGGCTTCAGCGCGTACGCCTTGCCGGTGCGGGGATCGGTGAAGTCGATGCGACGCTCGTAGGCGTCGATGAGGTTGAGCTGGCCGAGGACGACGTTCTCCCAGGTGGGAGCGGAGGCGTCCTCGAAGTCGGCGAGCCAGACCCTGGCGCCCGAGTTCAGGGCGTTGATGGTCATCTTGCGGTCCGTCGGACCGGTGATTTCCACACGACGGTCGTTCAGCGCGGCCGGGGCCGGCGCCACCTTCCAGTCGCCCTCGCGGACCTGTGCGGTGTCCGGGAGGAAATCGAGGGTGGAGGTCCGGGCGATCTCGGCACGGCGCTCGCCGCGACGGGCGAGGAGCTCGGCACGGCGGGGGGCGAACCGCCGGTGGAGCTCGGCCACGAAGGCGAGGGCCGCTTCGGTGAGGACTTCGTCCTGCCGGGGCAGGAGCTCGGCGTCGACGATGGCCAGCGGGGACGGCGCTGGTGCGGACATATCTGTCACTCCTTCAGCGGCGGTGCCTGGCGGCCGCGGGGGAATGCTCGCGCGAGACGGCACGCAGTGCCGTCGGGTGTGGAGAGTTCCGGAATACGGTCGCGGGCGCCGTCTGGGGGTTCAGGGCGCTTCTGACCAGTGGATAGTAATTTCCTCATGGTGGAAGTTCAATGGTTTGTTGATATCGAGATTCTCCGAGTCGACAGATTCCGCTTCCCGGTGGCCCTCAGTGCCATGGCCGTCACGCCGTGCTCAGAGGAGTCGTGCCAGGTCGGGCGGCGTGTCGATGTCGAAGGCCTCCGCGATGTCCCCACACTCCACCAGCATGAGCTCCCCGGCATGTCGCGCAAGATGCACCCGCGCGCCCTTGTCGCCGGTCGCCGTCGCCGCGATGTCGGCCCAGCGGTCCGCGCCGAACAGCACGGGGTGGCCGCGCTCCCCGTCGTACGCCGCCGCCACCAGGCTCGTCGGGGAGCGGTACGCCGTCAGCACCCGGGCCACGGCCGCCGGGCCGATGCCCGGCTGGTCCACCAGCGAGACCAGGGCCGCGCCGGCGCCCGTACCGGCCAGGGAGGTGAGGCCGACGCGCAGGGAGGAGCCCATTCCCTGCGCCCAGTCCGGGTTGTCCACGACCACGCAGCCGGCCAGGTCCGCGCGTTCGCGGACCTCGGCCGCCGAGGCGCCGAGCACCACGTGCACCGGGCCGCAGCCCGCCTCGCGCAGGACCCGCACGGCGTTCTCGACCAGCGGGCGGCCGCGATAGGGAAGCAGTGCCTTGGGCCGCCCGCCGAGCCGGCGGCCGCCGCCGGCCGCCAGGAGCAGGCCCGCGATCACGGGAGAGCCCGGGATCAGGGGCGGATCGGGCGGATCGGAATGTGTGGGGGATGACATGCCACCGATTCTCGCCCCTGCGCGGGCGCGTCCGACCGCCGCGCCAGGGCGCGCCGGACGGAGGCCAGCGCGGCCCCGATCCGCAGCGGACGGGCGATCCGGGTCTCGGTGGCGGCCAGTAGGGCCCGTTCGTCACGGTCGGTCATCATCTCGGTATCTCCTTGCCAATCGAAGGCCAATGCGGCGAGTCTGGGTCCTCGATTGGCCTGGCCGTCAGAGCCAATCGGGGGAGGTTGGCATGGCAAACGGGCGAGTGGTCCAGACAGCGGACAGAACCATGGGCGGCCGCCGGCTCGTGGCTCTGCTGCCCGCCGACGTCCTGGCCCGCCCCGGCTACCGGGCGCTCGCCGACGCCGTCCGCACGCTGATCCTCGACGGCCGCATCGCCCTGCACGTGCGGCTGCCCGCCGAACGCGAGCTCGCCGAGGCGGTCGGTGCCAGCCGGGCCACCGTCACCGGCGCCTACGACCTGCTGCGCGAGAGCGGCTACGTCCGCAGCCGGCGCGGCTCCGGCACCTGGACCGAGCTCCCGGACGGCCACCGCCCGGTCGGCGCCCACGCCCTCCTCGGTGCCGGCGGCTACAGCGCCGACGGCGACCCCGGCATAGACCTCGCCATCGCCGCCATGGGCGCCCCGGAGGACAGCCTCGCCGCCGCCTTCGCCCGGGCGGCCCACCGGCTGCCCCAGCTCGCCCGGACCCCCGGCTACCACCCCTTCGGCCTGCCCGACCTCCGCGCCGCCGTCGCCGACCGGTTCACCCGGCGCGGGCTCCCCACGCGCCCCGAGCAGATCCTGGTGACGGCCGGCGCCCAGCAGGCCTTCTCGCTGGTCGTCAGCCTGCTCTGCCGTCCCGGGGACCGGGTCGTGACCGAGAACCCGACCTACGCCAACGCCCTCGACGCCCTGCGCCACGCGCGGCTGCGCACCGTATCCATCGCCGTCTCCGACGCGGGCTGGGACATGGAGACGGCCGAGTCCACGCTGCGCCAGATCGTGCCCAGGCTGGCGTACGTGATCCCCGACTTCCACAACCCGACGGGCGTGCTGATGCCGCCGGAGCAGCGGCTCCGGCTGCTCGCGGGGACCCGTGCCACCGGGACCTGGCTGGTCGTGGACGAGACGATCGCCGACATCGCGCTGGACGTGCCCGCCCCCGCGCCGCTGGCCTCCCTCGCCCCGCGCGGCGGCGCGGACCACGTGATCACCATCGGCTCGCTCAGCAAGACGCACTGGGGCGGGCTGCGGGTGGGGTGGATCCGGGCCTCCGCGAAGATGATCACGGAGCTGACGGCCGTGCGGGTCTCCGCCGACATGACCGGCTCGGTGCTCGACCAACTGGTGGCGCTCCCGCTGCTGGACGACATGGACCGGGACCTGCCCGCCCGGCTGGCGCAGCTGCGGATCCGGCGCGAGGCCCTCGTGCGGGCGCTCCAGCGGTACACCCCGGAATGGTCCTGGCAGGTCCCGCCGGGAGGGCTCTCGCTCTGGGTCGACCTGGGCGAGCCGGTCAGCTCCGCCCTGTCCGAGCGGGCCGCCGCGGCTGGGGTGTACATCGGCCGCGGCGCCCGCTTCGGGGTGGACCCGGGCACCTTCGAACACCGGCTCCGGATTCCGTACACGCTCCCCGCCGACCGGCTCGACGAGGGCGTCCGCCGTCTCGCGAGCGCCTTCCACGACGGGGTGCCGCTGCCGTCGTCCGTGGAGCGGCCGCACTGGGTGGCGTAGGAGCGGTTCCCGCGCAGGGCCGGCCGCGCGCGGCCGTGCGGAGTGCCGTGCCACCGCCGGGCGGAACGGACGGCGATCAGCACGGCGGCGGGCAGCACGGCTGCGTTCAACACGGCCGGGCCGCAACGCCGGACCCGCGCCGGACCCGTCGGCCGGACCCCGGCCCCCCGTCAGCGCGATCCCGGAAGGCGCCCGCGGCCACGGCGGGGACCCGGAGCGCGAAGGCGGCCCGGCCTGTCCGCCCGGGCACCCTTACGGGGTGCGGATCAGCCGGCGGGTGGCGGCCGCCGCGACCGCCGAGGTGCGGGAATCGACGCCGAGCTTGGCGTAGATGTGCACCAGGTGGGACTTGACGGTGGCCTGGCTGAGGAAGAGCTTCTTGGAGACCTGCTGGTTGGACAGGCCGTCCGCGACGAGCTGCAGCACCTCCAGCTCCCGCTTCGTCAGCGCCTCCGCCGGAGTCCGCATCCGGTCCATCAGGCGCAGCGCCACCGCCGGGGCCAGCGCCGACTGGCCCGCCGCGGCCGTGCGTACCGCCGCCGCGAGCTCCTCCGGCGGGGCGTCCTTGAGCAGATAGCCGGAGGCGCCCGCCTCCACCGCCGCGAGGATGTCCGCGTCGGTGTCGTACGTGGTCAGCACCAGCACCCGGGGCGCGCCCGGGCGGGCGGTGATCAGGGCCGTCGCCTCGGAGCCGTGCATACCGGGACCGGGACCGAACTGGAGGTCCATCAGGACCACGTCCACCGGTTCACGCGCGGCCAGCTCCACCGCACGCTCGGCTGTCGCCGCCTCGGCCACCACCGCGAAGTCCGGTTCGGTGTCCAGCACCGCGCGCAGCCCGGCCCGGACCACCGGATGGTCGTCGGCGAGCAGGAGACGGACGGTCACAGGGCCTCCACTGCGTCGGTGAGTTCCGCGTGATCCCCGCGATCCCGGTGACCCGCGTGTTCCGCGTGTTCGAGGGGCAGCGGCAGGGTGACGGCCACGGCGGTGCCCTGGCCCGGATCGGACTCCACGGTGAACAGCCCGCCCAGGGTCTCGGCGCGCGAGCGCATCGCGGGCAGCCCGAAACCGCCGTCGCCGGAGCCCGCCGAGCCCGGTGACACCGACGAGGGATCGAAGCCGTGCCCGTCGTCGACGATGTCCAGGGTCACCGAGGCGTCCATGAACGTCAGGGTGATCTCGGCGCGCCCGGCCCGCGCGTGCCGCACCACATTCGCCAGTGCCGACTGGGCGATCCGTAGCAGGGCCACCTCGTAGGGGGTGGGCAACACCCGTGGGATGCCGCTCAGCGAGAACCGCACGCGCGGTCCGAGGACCCCCGAGCACAGCCGCTCCAGCGCGGCCGGGAGCGACCCGTGCTCCAGGTCCGGCGGGGTGAGGGCCCGTACGAACCGACGCGCCTCGGCGAGGTTCTCCTGGGCCGCCTCGCGCGCCCGGGCGATGTGCTCCAGCGCCGGGGCCTCGGTCGGCAGCGCCCGCTCGGCCGCCCGCAGCAGCAGCTGGATGGAGGACAGGCCCTGGGCGAGGGTGTCGTGGATCTCCCGGGCCAGCCGCTCCCGCTCGGCCAGGATCCCGGCATCCCGCTCGGCCGCGGCCAGCTCGGCCCGGGTGGTGATCAGCTCCTCGATCAGCTCCCGGCGGCGCTCGCTCTCGCGGTACAGCGCCTGGTAGCCCAGTACGGTCGCCACCGCCACCGCCCCGCCCAGCAGCGGCCCGAGGAAGGCTCCGGGGGTCGCCGCGCCGCTGTGCGCGACGAACCCGCCGATGGCCGCGCAGGCGGTCACCGCGACGGCTGAGATCCCCCAGCGCAGCCGCAGCAGGTGCAGCTCCAGGAAGTACAGCGGGAAGGCGATCCACAGCCCGTCGGGGGAGACCACGAGCAGGCCCGCCCAGGCCGCGCCGAGCCCGGCCAGCCACAGGGCCCCGGCGCGCGGCGAGCTGTGCACCGCGGGGGCCCGTACGCCGCCCGCGTAGACGCCGACGAGCACCGCGCAGGCGGCGATCACCCAGCCGGCCCGGGGCGCGGAGTCGGTGACGGCCCGCCCGGCGGCGAGTGCGAGCAGGCCGAGGAGCAGCGCGTGCAGGCACAGCCGCAGCACCTTGGACACGGGCGTCAGGGCACGGGTGGCGGTGGTGGGGGAAACGGAGGAAACGGGAGCAGTCATGTCCGGACCAGCGTAAGTGGGGGCGGACCGGCCCCGGTCAACCGAAAGTTTGATGTCCCGACGCACCCTTCGATACGAGGATCACCACTGTGGCGCGATGCCCTGTGTCCACGCGGAGGACCAAGGTGGGGAACATGTTCGTCGCATGGAGAGATCTACGGTTCGCCAAGGGCCGATTCGCCCTCATGGGGTCGGTCGTGCTGCTCATCACGCTGCTGGTGGGACTGCTGTCCGGACTCACCTCCGGCCTGGCCCGGGAGAACATCTCGGCCATCACCGGTCTGCCCGCCACGCACCTGGCCTTCGCCGCGCCCACCGGGGACCAGAAGGTCTCCTTCACCAACTCCCAGGTGGCCGAGTCCGCCTGGCTGGCGTGGCGCGAACGGCCGGGGGTGAAGGCGGCCGAGCCGCTCGGCATCCGCACCACCAACGCCGTCTCCGGTGAGCGCACCGCCGCGGTCTCGGTCTTCGGGGTGGCCTCCGACGGGGGGCTCGCACCGCGGAACGCCGGCCTCACCCAGGGCCGGGTGGTCCTCACCGAGAAGGCCGCGAAGGAGCTCGGCGGCCTGACCGCCGGGGCCGAGCTCAAGATCGGCCCGCTGGAACTCACCGTGTCGGGCGTCTCCGGGACCGCCGCCTACAGCCACACCCCGGTCGTCTGGATGGACCTCAACGACTGGCAGCGCGTCGGCAACCCCGGCACCTCCATCGACACCCTCGCCACCGTCGTCGCCGTCTCCGCCGGTGGCGGTGTGGACCTCGCCGCCGCGGACAAGGCCGCCACCACGAAGGCTCGGACCGTGGACGAGGCCCTGGGCGCCATAGGCTCGTACCAGGCCGAGAACGGCTCGCTGCAGCTGATGCGCGGCTTCCTCTTCGCCATCTCGGCCCTGGTGATAGGGGCCTTCTTCACGGTGTGGACGATCCAGCGCAGCGGGGACGTCGCCGTCCTGAAGGCACTGGGTGCCTCCACCCCGTACCTCCTGAAGGACGCCCTCGGCCAGGCCGTCGTGATGCTCGCCCTCGGTACCGGGCTGGGCACCGCGCTCGCCGCCGGCTTCGGCGCGCTGATCAGCGGCGGTCCCGTGCCCTTCGTCCTCGACGCCGCCACGGTGCTCGTGCCCGCCGCGATCATGATCCTGCTCGGCGCGCTGGGCGCTGCCCTGTCCATCCGGCGGATCACCGCCGTCGACCCGCTGACCGCCCTCGGGAGCGCCCGATGACCCTCCTCGTCCACGACGTCACGCTGACCTACCCCGACGGCGAGAGCCGGCTCACCGCCCTCGACGCGGTCGGCCTGGAGGTGCCCGCCGGTACGCTGACGGCGGTCATCGGCCCCTCCGGCTCCGGGAAGTCCAGCCTGCTCGCGGTGGCCGCCACCCTCGTGACCCCGGATCGCGGCCGGGTCGTCGTCGCGGGCCAGGACACCACGAAGCTCGGCCCCGCCGAGAAGTCGGCCCTGCGCCGGGAGAAGATCGGCATCGTCTTCCAGCAGCCGAACCTGCTGGCCTCGCTGACCGCCGCCGAACAGCTCCAGGTCATGGCGCACCTCTCCGGCCGCCCCGCGCGTGCGGTGCGCCGGCGGGCGCTGGAGCTGCTGGACGCGGTGGGCCTGGCCGACAAGGCCGACAAGCGCCCCCACCAGCTCTCCGGCGGCCAGCGGCAGCGGATCAACATAGCCCGCGCCCTCATGAACGAGCCCGCGGTGCTGCTGGTCGACGAGCCGACCAGCGCGCTCGACCACGAACGCGGCGCGGCCGTGCTCGACCTGCTGGTCGCTCTGACCCGCGAGCGCTCCACGGCCACGGTGCTGGTCACGCACGACCACGCCCACCTGGAGCGGATGGACCGCACGGCGACGATGGGCGACGGGCGGCTCATCGCGTCAGTTCCCGCGTAGCGCGTGCCCGTCGACCGGGACGGGGCGCGCCGAAGGGGCCAGGTAGGCGAGGTGGCCGCCCGGACCGGGGAAGTCCGGCAGCGGGACCCGGCGCCACCCCCGCGCCCACGCGGGCGGCGGCGCCCCGCCCGCCACCAGCACCGCCGTGGGCCGGGTGCGGGCGAGAGCGGCGAGTGCGTCGGGGGTGATGCTGCCGTCGTGGCCCCCGTACACCTGGCGAGAGGCGCACCCGGCGCGGAACGCCACCCGGACGGCCTCCTCGCCGCTGATCACGCAGGGTGGCCGCACCCCCTGGCGGTGCAGTTCGGCGACCACCGCGGCGAACGCCGTCCGGTTGCCCCTGCTGCGCGCTTCCAGCGTGGCGGTGACCGCCAGCTGGAGGGCGACATGCGCGGCCAGCGCCAGGCAGAGCGCCCCGAGGGCGAACGGACGGGTGCGGGCCCTGGCGAGCAGCCCGGCCAGGCACAGGGCGACGGGTACGGCCAGCAGGGCGTACGCGGGCAGCAGGAAGCGCGGCGCCGCGTACCCGACCAGCAGCAGGTACGGCGCCGCCAGGGACAGCGCGGCCACCGTGGGGACGAGGAACAGCCGCAGCCGCCCCGCCCGGTACGCGGTGACGAGCCCGCCCGCGGTGAACAGCGGTAGCGCGAACCACCACAGGCCGGTGTCGGGCCGGGACCAGGGCACGTCGCACGGGCGGCAGAGCGTACGGCCGCCCAGGGCGCGCAGGTGGTCGCCGAACGCCGGGTTCCAGCCGAGGCCGCCCTGGATCTCGCCGGCGCGGTGCAGCCGGGTGAGGAGGCCGCCGTAGCGGAGCTCGGCCTCGATGACCCACTCGGCGCCTCCGAGCAGCGCCCCTACCGCGAGCGCCGCGAGCAGCGCGGGCCGCCGCCCGGCACGGACGGCCGGCACGGCGCAGGCCAGGGGCAGGACGAGCCAGACCGCGTCGGAGGGGCGCATGAGCGCGGCGAGGGCGACTCCGGCCACGATCCCGGCGAGCGCGGTGCGGTCACCGGGATCGCGGGCGGCCCGCAGGAAGCAGCCGACGGTCAGGAGGGCACCGAAGGCCACCCAGAGATTGGGCATGGCCTGCGGACCGTAGAACAGGGTCGTCCACAGACCGGCGAAGAGGGCACCGGCCAGGGCGAGCACGGGCGCGGGGACCAGGCGCCGCCATACCCAGAGACAGAGCAGGAGCGCCGACGCCGACAGCAGCGCCAGGTAGATCCGCAGGGCCGTGACGGACGGGGTGAGGAACGGGACGGGGGCGACGAGGAAGGTGATTCCGCGGGCCCGGGGGGCGCTGAAGAACGCGGCGGGCGCGTCGCGCGCGACCTGGCTGACGTACACGGTCTCGTCCCAGCCCAGGCCGGTGCCCGGAACGGCCAGGAGCAGCTGGGCGAGGGCGTACGCGGCGGCGACGGGGGCCAGCCAGGTGAGATCCCGCCGCCGCTCCGCGCCGGAGGCGGGCCAGGGCAGGGCATCGGACCGGCTCGGTGTCGTGACGGGGTTCGGGGCCATGGGCGGACCTCGGGGGCGGGGGGGCGATTGCCCACTACGCTGCCCCGGCGGGGCGCGCCCCGCCATCGCGGACCGGCAGTCGGCCCAGCGCCGGACCCGCACGGCCCGGGAGCCCGTCTGCTGAAAGG
>NZ_JBSGZP010000236.1:0-9929 GCF_053611065.1 Streptomyces sp. NPDC054840 | reverse complement strand
CCCCGAGGGGTGCGGGCCCTTTGCGCTGTCCGTCGCCGTCAGGCGGCTGTCCGTCGCCGTCAGGCGGCAGGCGATCGCCGTGAGGCGTCAGGCGATGTGCTCGGCCTCGCGGTCCTTGTTGTACCGCAGCTTGAACGCCGGGATCATCCGGCGGAGCAGTGAGCCGCTGCGCGGGTGCGTCACGCCGTAGCCGTCCGACAGGTGTATGTCGAGCGCCTCGGCCGACGGGTAGTCCTGCTTCTCGTCGGACAGTGCGCAGAACACCTTGTACGCGACCTCCGCGAACTCGGCCTCGTCCGGGGTCTCGGGACCCTCCTCCGAAGCCTCCTCCTGGCGCGGCCCCGGGATCGGCAGCTGCTGCTGCGCGGGCCGCTCCTCGTCCGGGCCCATCGGGGGCAGGACCGGGGTCGGCTCCAGGCCCTCCACGTACTGGGGGTTGTAGCCGCCCTCGTACGCCGCCTGCGGGGCCAGCGGAGCGGCGAACCACGCGCTGTTGTGGGCCGCGGGCATGGCCGTCGGGTCCACCGCGAAGGGCGGCGGGGCGTGGTGGGCGGCCCCGGAAACACCCGGAGCGCCGGCCGCATCGGAAGCTCCCGGCGCCCCCGGCGCACCGGGAGCACCGGCCGGATTCTGCATCTGCTGGGCCTGCTGCATCTGCTGCATCTGCTGGGCCTGCGCGGCGGTCTGCTGCGGGAGCTGGACCTGCTGCGGCGCGAGTCCTGGCGCGGCGGCCGCCAGTGCCGGGGCCTGCTGGAGCTGCTGCTGGGCCTGCGGCTCCACCGGCGGCAGCACCGCCGGCTCGATGCCCGTCGCCGCCAGCGCCTCCGCGGTCGTCTCCGCCAGCGGCACACCGATCTTGGCCAGCTTCAGCGGCATCAGCGCCTCCACCGGAGCCTTGCGCCGCCACGCGCGCCCGTACCGCGCCTGCAGCCGGGCCTGGTAGATCAGCCGGTCCTGTTCCATGCCGACCGCCTGCTCGTAGGAGCGCAGCTCCCACAGCTTCATCCGGCGCCACAGCTTGAAGGTCGGTATCGGCGAGAGCAGCCACCGCGTGATGCGCACACCCTCCATGTGCCGGTCCGCGGTGATGTCCGCGATCCGGCCCACGGCGTGCCGGGCGGCCTCCACCGTCACCACGAACAGCATCGGGATCACGGCGTGCATCCCGACACCGAGCGGATCGGGCCAGGAGGCCGCACCGTTGAAGGCGATCGTCGCGGCCGTCAGCAGCCACGCCGTCTGGCGCAGCAGGGGGAAGGGGATCCGGAGCCACGTCAGCAGCAGGTCCAGCGCGAGCAGCACACAGATGCCCGCGTCGATACCGATCGGGAACACCAGCGAGAAGCTGCCGAACCCCTTCTGCAGGGCGAGGGCACGCACCGCGGAGTACGAGCCCGCGAACCCTATCCCCGCGATGACCACGGCTCCCGCGACCACCACGCCGATGAGTATCCGGTGCGTACGAGTCAGTTGCATCGCGGCCACCCGCGATCCCCTCCCCTTGTCGAGCACATACCGAGCGCAGAGTGCTGGTGCTGAGTGCTGGGCACTTACCGCGCCTTTACCGAGCTGCGGCAGCCACAGCGTACGGGTGACTGGATGTCAGTGGCCCAGGAGGCCCCGTCCCGCGCTCGTCCCTACTGGGGCTGCGGGGACTGCGGCTGCTCCGCCGGTGCCTTGTTCGCCGCGCCCACCGAGGTCACAGCCTCCTTGGCGGCCGTGATCGCGGCCTGGAGCAGCTTCCCGTGGTCCGGCGCGGCGGCCCCCTCCAGCCCCGCACCGTTGTAGTCGAGCGTGACCACCACGTTCTGGGTGCGCGCCACGACCGTCGTGTTGTAGTGGTCGTTGCCGTCCTTCTTCACCGTGTAGACGACCGACGTCCCCTGGTCACCGGTCTCGGCCACCGCCTCCGCCTTCGGGTCCTGCGCGCCCTCGGCGGTCTTCGCGGCCTCCACCTCCTTGTTGTACTGCTCCTCGGCACGCTTGCTGGCGTCGCCGAGGGTGGCCTGGGAGTCGTAGCGGAAGAAGGAGAGCGAGAGCCAGCGGTACTGCGAGCCCTTCAGACCGTCCTCGTCCAGACCGTTCCAGGAGCAGCTGGTACGGGTGGCCACGTCGTTCGACTTGGGCGCCGTCCCGTTCTTGTCCTTCGCCTCCGGGACGAGCGTGTCTATCGTCGGCGTCTGGAGTGCCTTGCACGGGTCCGGGAGCGCGGCGAAGGCCGGCTTCTCCAGGGTCTTGGAGGCCTTCGGGTTCGGCTTGGCGGACGAGGACGAACCGGACTTCTTCTCGCCGTTCGAGCCCGTCTCCTTGCCCGAGTCGGACGAACACCCGGCGACGGTGAGGATCACCGGGACGGCTGCGCAGGCGAGAACGCGGGTGAGGCGCGAGGCTGATCGGTGCATGGTTCCTTCAGTACGTTTGTCGGTTCTTCTTCGGACGCGGGACCGGGGCAACGGTAGCCCCACCGGGTACCCGTCTGCTGTGCGCGCCGTCACGCGAGACTGCGGCGCGCACCGCTCATTCGTTGAGACGCTCGGCCAGGGCCTGCGCCAACTGCCGTGCCTTGTCCTGGGTTTCGGTGCTCGGCGGAACCGTTCCGGGCAGCGCGGGCTGCACGCTGTACTCGATGGTGACGATGACGTTCGAGGTACGGAACACAATGCGCACGGTGCGGGACTGCGCGGCGCTGGCCCCGGCGGGGCTGAGCTTGTCCTCCAGGAAGGCGTCGCTGCCGAGGTCCTCCAGGACGCGCGATCCGAGCTCGACCGGGGCCGACGGGCTCGCGCCGGGAGACGCCGGCGTCCCGGAGACGGGCACGCTCGCGGTCGCCGCCGCCGGGGCCGGGGCGGCCGGGGCCGGGGCGGCGGGAGTGGATGCCGCCGGGGTGGGATTCGCGGTCGGGCCGGGGAAGGGCAGTTTCGCGTCGGTGAGCCGGCGTACGTAGACCTGCTTGGCCTTGTCGTCGTCGCTGCTCGTGGTCCGGTCGTACGAGACCACGCGCTCGAAGCCGACCGACAGCAGTCGTGTCTCCTCGGGGCTCTGCCCGGTCCAGCGGCAGCCGACGTGCCGGTCGCCGTCGTACGAGGCGTCCGCGACACCGGCGTACATCTGGTCGCGCTGCTCGGGGGTGAGGCTGTCCCCGGCCGGGAGCATGCCCTTGAGCTTCTTGCTGTCGGCGCCGGCCTTGCAGGGCGCCGGCAGACTGCGGTACTTCCCCGGTTGGGCGGGCGCGGCAGAGCTGCCGCCGGCCTTCGAGTCGCTGGTGCTTCCGCCGCCGCTCCCGCTGGTGCACCCGGTCAGACCGGCCGCCCCGGCCGCGAGCGCGGTGAGCATCGCGATGCCTGGCAGGACTCGCCGCCGTACCGCCTTGCGCTGCACGTCCACTGGCTCCCTTCGACCGGCGGGCCCCCGACGGTCAGGAAAATGCGTTGCCGCGGCTTGGGCGCGGCTGGACACAATGTCTATCGCACACGCTGGTGCCGGCGCCGGTCCCCTGTCGTATTTGGGATCACGAGCGAGGTTTTTGCGTATTCTGACTTTTCTGCGGTTTTCGGGGGATTAATTTCTTATGTCGTATGTAGAGGTGCCTGGGGCGAAGGTTCCGATCCGGATGTGGACCGACCCGGCGTCGGTCGAGGACGGCGCGATGCAGCAGCTGCGCAACGTCGCCACCCTCCCCTGGATCGAGGGCCTGGCCGTCATGCCGGACGTCCACTACGGCAAGGGGGCCACCGTCGGCTCGGTGATCGCCATGAAGGACGCGGTCTGCCCGGCGGCGGTGGGCGTGGACATCGGCTGCGGGATGTCGGCGGTGAAGACGTCCCTGACGGCGAACGACCTGCCGGGGGACCTGTCGGGGCTGCGGTCGAAGATCGAGGGGGCCATTCCGGTGGGGATGGGCCTGCACAAGGAGGCCGTGGACCCGTCGCGGCTGTACGGCTTCTCGGTCGAGGGGTACGACGACCTCTGGCAGCGCTTCGACTACCTCACCGACTCGGTCAAGTTCCGTCATGAGCGCGCCATGAAGCAGATCGGAACGCTTGGAAGCGGTAATCACTTCATCGAATTCTGTCTCGACGAGGCGGGTTCGGTCTGGCTCATGCTGCACTCCGGCTCCCGGAACATCGGCAACGAGCTCGCGGCGCACCACATCGGGGTGGCCCGGGGGCTCGACCACAACCAGAACCTGGTCGACCGGGACCTCGCGGTCTTCCTCGCGGCCACGCCCGAGATGGCGGCGTACCGCAACGACCTCTTCTGGGCGCAGGAGTACGCCAAGTACAACCGCGCGGCGATGATGAGCCTGTTCAAGGAGGTCGTCCGCAAGGAGTTCCGGAAGGCGAAGGTCTCCTTCGACCGGGAGATCAGCTGCCACCACAACTACGTGGCGGAGGAGCGGTACGACGGCATGGACCTGCTGGTCACCCGCAAGGGCGCGATCCGCGCCGGCAGCGGGGACTACGGGATCATCCCGGGTTCCATGGGTACGGGCTCGTACATCGTCAAGGGGCTCGGCAACGAGAAGTCCTTCAACTCGGCCTCGCACGGAGCCGGCCGGAAGATGAGCCGCACGGCGGCGAAGAAGCGGTTCTCGGCGCGGGACCTGGCGGAGCAGACCAGGGGCGTGGAGTGCCGCAAGGACGCGGGCGTCGTGGACGAGATCCCGGGTGCGTACAAGTCCATCGAGCAGGTCATCGACCAGCAGACCGACCTGGTGCAGGTCGTGGCCAAACTCAAGCAGGTCATCTGCGTCAAGGGCTGAGGACGGCCGCGGACGTGGCTGCGCAGTCGTCCACGCCCGCCCAGGGGATCCCGTTCGGGGCGAGGACGCCCTCGTCAAGGACGAGGCGCCGGTCATCCGCCGCTGCCTCGAATCCGTGCGGCCACTGATCGACCGCTGGGTCATCCTGGACACCGGCTCGACGGACGGTACCCAGGACGTGATCCGGGAGGTCCTCGGCGATCTGCCCGGGGTCCTGCACGAGAGCCCGTTCCGGAGCTTCGACAAGAGCCGCAGCGAGGCGATCGACCTCGCGCGGGCGGACGCGGACTACCTGCTCTTCATCGACGCCGACGACCTGATGGAGGTGGAGCCGGGCTTCCGCATGCCGGAGCTGACCGAGGACGCCTACCGGGTGGCGCTGCACGACGGCCGCTGGGGCGAGGCCCCGCCCGCGCCGCACCGGAAGGCGGCGGGAGGGGGCCCTAGAGCTCGCGGTGGACCTTGGTGTTGGAGGCCTGGGCCCGGGGGCGGACCACCAGGAGGTCGATGTTGACGTGGCTGGGGCGGGTCACCGCCCAGGTGATGGTGTCGGCCACGTCGTCGGCGGACAGGGGTTCCGCGACGCCCGCGTAGACCTTCTCCGCCTTCTCCGCGTCGCCGCGGAAGCGGGTCTTCGCGAACTCCTCCGTCTTGACCATGCCGGGGGCGATCTCGATGACGCGCACCGGCTGGCCGACGATCTCCAGGCGCAGGGTCTCGGCGAGGACGCGGGCGCCGTTCTTGGCGGCGACGTAGCCGGCGCCGCCCTCGTAGGTGGAGTGGCCGGCGGTGGAGGAGAGGACCACGACCGTGCCGTCGCCGGAGGCGGTGAGGGCGGGGAGCAGGGCCTGGGTGACGTGGAGCGTGCCGATGACGTTGACCTCGTACATCGTGCGCCAGTCGGCGGGGTCGCCGGTGGCGACGGGCTCGGCTCCGATGGCGCCGCCCGCGTTGTTGACGAGTACATCGACGGAGGGGTGGCGGTCGAGGGAGGCGGCGAAGGCGTCGACGGCGGTGCGGTCGGTGACGTCGAGGGCGTAGGCGGTGGCCTGGTGGCCGGCCTCGGTGAGCTCGGCGGCGAGGGCCTCGATGCGGTCCTTGCGGCGGGCGGTGAGGACGACGTGGTAGCCGGCTGCGGCGAGCTGCCGGGCGGTGGCCGCGCCGATGCCGCTGCTCGCGCCGGTGACTACGGCGGTTCGGGTGGCGGCCGTGCTCATGTGCGGGCTCCTCGGTCGTTCGTACGGGCGATCGTCCGCCAGCATAGGCGCGGCTCAGCGGCCGCGCGGTGCACGGCCGGGGGCGGCAGGTCGGGCTGCTGCTGGAGCTGCGGGAACGGCTGCCGGAGGTGGCGGTGCGGGTGACCGACACGTGGTGGAACGGCGGTGCGACGGACCGGAACCACGCCAACAACGAGCATGTGGGTGCCGGCGCTGGACACGGGCGACGCCTACGCCTTCTGAGGACTGCCCCGTGATCCCCGGTGGATCGGCGCACGGCGTCGGATGTGGTGCTGCCCGGTCCGCCGGGACAGCTCTCAGGCCGTGCCGAACTCCACCAGGGCCTCGTCGACGATCCGTTCCAGGCGGGCGTGGTGGGCGCCGCGCCAGTAGACGCGCTCGCACTCGGTGCACTGCGCGAACACGTCGTAGGAGCGGTGCGTGCCGTCTTCCAGGCGGTCGCCGACGCTCTCCTTGTCGGCCTCGCGGAGCGGGCCGTTGCAGGCGGTGCAGCGGGTCCATGGCGCGAGGGCGGGCGCGAAGCGGCCGAGGACGTCGCGCAGTTGCTCGTCGGGGTTGTCGCTGTAGATGTAGGCGCCCGCGAACAGTTCGCGGCGGCGCAGCAGACCGCGGTCGCGGGAGAGCAGGACGCGCTGCTCGGCCGCGGAGCGGGTGGCGAGGGCGGGGTCGCCGATGTCCTCGTTCTCGTAGGCGGCGTCGACGCCGAGCAGGCGCAGACGGCGGGCGAGGGTGCCGAGGTGGACGTCGAGGAGGAAGCGGAGCGGGGCGCCGGGGACCTGCTGGGGCCGCTCGACGCCGAACACCTCGACGTTCTGGCCGTCCAGGGGGACGTAGGAGACGGGTACCTCGTGGCCGTCGACGAGGAGGCGGCCGACCTCGGTGAGCGGGACGCCGGCCGATTCGACGACGTGGCCGAGGCTGGAGGCGCCGTCGGTGGTGGTCGGTACGCGTTCGGCGCGCCGGCTGGGCGGGGCGAAGAGGCGTAGTTCGGGGGCGAGGGTGAGCTGAATGCCGGGTCCGTTCACCCGCTCAGCATGCCATTGCGGGGGTGGTGGCCGCGGCCGAATTATGCGGTCGCGGTGGTCCTGTCGTAGGTGTCGCGGTGGGCGCTGACCTCGTCGAAGTGGTTCTCGGCCCAGACCTTCACGGAGGACAGCAGGCAGCCGAGGCTGCTGCCGAGGTCGGTGAGCCGGTAGTCGACGCGGGCGGGGACGGTGGGGGTGACGGTGCGGGTGACGAGGCCGTCGCGTTCGAGCGAGCGCAGGGTCTGGGTGAGCATCTTCTGGCTGACGCCGGGGATCTTGCGGCCCAGGTCGCTGTAGCGCAGGGAGCGGTTCTCGGCCTGGCCGAGGGCGCTGATGACGAGGCCGACCCACTTGTCGCTGATCCGGGCCAGGAGCTGGCCGGTGGGGCACTCCCTCAGGAAGGCGTCGTAGGCGGAACGGGCTTCCTCGCGGCGGTGCGCGGCGGTGCTGGTGGCCATAGGTGCCCCACTTCCAGGTCGGGTACGCACCTTCGAGTGCGTACTTACGAAAAGAGAGTACCTTTCCTTAAGTTAGTGCTCATCGAGAACGCGTGAACGTGTGAGCGAACCGGCGAACGGGAGAGACGAAGATGAGCGAGCAGACGATGCAGGCGGCCGTGGTGACCGAGTTCGGCGGTCCGGAGCGGGTCGTACTGGCCGAGGCCCCGGTGCCCCGCCCCGCGGCCGGCCAGCTGCGCGTCAAGGTCACCGCCGCAGGGCTGAACCCGGTGGACGGCGCGGTCCGCGCCGGGATCTTCGGCGGCGCCGGGCAGCGGCTCGGCCTCGGCTGGGACGTGTCCGGGGAGATCGACGAGATAGGCGCCGGTGTGACCGGCCGAAGCGTCGGCGAGCGGGTCGTGGGGCTGCACCACGGGCCGGTGAAGCCGCTGGGCACCCACGCGCAGTACGTGGTGCTCGACGCCGCCGCGGTCGCCTCCGCCCCGACCACCGTGGACGCTGTGGCCGCGGCCGGGCTCCCGCTCGCCGGCCTCACCGCCGCCCGCGCCGTGGACCTGCTGGGGCTCGCCCCCGGCTCCTCGGTGCTGATCACCGGAGCCGCGGGTGTCGTCGGCGGCCTGGCCGTCCAGCTCGCCGTGCGAGCCGGGCTGGTGGTGACGGCTCTGGCGGGCGCCGGGGACGAGGAGCTCGTACGGTCCCTGGGCGCGACCGGGTTCGTCCCGCGCGGTGCGGCTCCGGCCGGGCCCGTGGACGGGGTCCTGGACGCGGCGGTGCTGGGCGAGGCCGCGCTGGGCTCCTTACGCGACGGCGGGGTCTACGTGGGCCTGATCCCGAACCACGCCCCGGCTGCGGAGCGCGGTGTCCGCGTCGTGGAGCAGGAGGTCGCGGCGGACGGGGCGCACCTGGCCCGCCTGGTGGCCCTGGTCGACGAGGGCGCGCTGACCCTGCGGGTCGCCGGCACCTTCCCGCTCGCGGAGGTCGCCAAGGCCCACGCCCACCTGGAGACGCCGGGGGTCCGCGGCCGCGTCATCCTGACGGTGTGAGACCGCCCTGCGGGCGCCCCACCCGGTAGCGCCAGTCGCAGCTCGGGTGGGGCACTCCGGGCGGGTACTCGAAGTCGACGTCTCCCAGGTACGCGAACCCGGCCCGCCGGCACACCGCGTTGGACGCCGGGTGGTCGGTGCCGGGGAAGGCGTGGACGCTGTCGCGGGAGCCGTGGGCGCGGACGTACGCCAGGAGCTCCCTGAGCGCCGCCACGGCCAGCCCGTGCCCCTGGAACTCGGGCAGGATGCCCCAGCCGGCCTCGTAGACCGGCTCGTCCCGCCACTCCCGCTCCCAGAAGCCGACGGATCCGACGGATCCGACGGATCCGACGGATCCGAGGCTCCCGGAGTGTCCGCCGCCGTCGGGGCCCTGACCGGCGCGCGTCCACACCACGCGGAACATCCGGCCGGCGGCCGGCTCCCGTGCGCTCATCGCCTCGTAGCGCCGCTGCCGGTCCATGAGCTTCGCGGCCGGCTCGGGGCCGCCCAGGAACTGGGTCATGACCGGCTCGTTCTTGCGCTCCAGCAGCCAGAAGTCCCCGGCGGACCAGGGCTCCAGCCGTACCTGCGTCTCCATCGGACCACCCTACGGAGGCGCACACCGCCACTCCACGGGTCTGGGGCCTCCAGGGCGCGGCTCACACCGCGAACGCGTCGATTTCCAGGACGTGTTCAGGGTTTATCCGGACCGCGCCCGTCCGGGCGGCGTCGCTCCGCCGGCGCTCCACCGCCCGGTCCAGGTGCCCGTCGGGCTGACCTGCGTCGACCCCTTTCCCGGCGTGGGTGACGGTGCGCCGGAATGCTGGATTCGCGCAGTGGATATCGATCAGTGAATGATCAATTCCAATCACCGACTGCCCTTCAGCGAAAGGCAATTGACCTTTTGTTTCCGATGGGAGTGGCCTAGCCTGATCTCAGCCGACCGGGGGGAAGGGCTTCGGCTGCCCTGTCCTCTCACTGCATCAGTCACCACCCGACGAGGGGGAGTCACGAGTGCTCGGTAAGAGGATTTCGGCCGGATTCATCGCGATGGCGGCCGTGGCCGGCGTCATCGCCGCGGCGCCGTCCGCAGCGGCCGTGGACCGTACGTGTTACGACGGCAACTTCTGCATCTACAAGGACAGCAACTACAGCACCAACAACTCGATGTACCGGACGAAGTACGAGTCCGCCCGCTGGGACATCGACATGCCGGCCGTCTACGAGGCCGACAGCTCCTGGTGGAACCGCCGCGGTCAGTCGTCCAAGACCTACGGCGGACGCTGGATGTCGTGGGGCGTGGAGATCTGCCTCGTCCCCGGCGGTTCCGTGAACTACTACTGGGACGCCAACGACGACGGCGCGAGCAACACCCTGAACGACGGCACCGGCTGCTGATCACCGCCTGAAGGCCGGGCCGCCCC
>NZ_JBSGZP010000235.1:0-9946 GCF_053611065.1 Streptomyces sp. NPDC054840 | reverse complement strand
GGTGCAGGGAGCGCGCGGAGAAGCTCATGATCCGGACCGGGTGCGGACGGGCGGTCCGGCCTTCTCGTGTCAGAGCTGGTACCGGCCGACCGCGAGGGCGCCGACGGCCAGGGCGAGCGCGGGACGGGTCAGCCGAGCGAACGATCAGCAGGGGTGCTCCGCGCCCGGCCTGGTGCCGATCATCTCGGCGATCCGTTCCGGGGCCACCGCCCGCGAGTAGAGCCAGCCCTGACCCGTGTCGCAGCCCACGCGCCGCAGCCGCGCCGCCTGTCCGGCGGTCTCCACGCACTCCGCGGTCACCGTCAGGCCGAGCCGGTGGGCGAGCTGGACCAGGGCTTCGACGATCGTTTCGTCAGCCGGGTTCGGGTGCGTGCCCTCTTCGTAGCGGAATCCCTTGACGAACGAACCGTCCAGTTTCAGAACCGATACGGGAAGCCTGCTGAGGTAGGCGAGGTTCGAATAGCCGGTGCCGAAGTCGTCGATCGCGATCCGCACGCCCATGTCGCTGAGCGCCTGGAGGGCCTGGAGGGGGCGTCCGGCGGAGCCCATCACCGCCGACTCGGTCAGCTCCAGCTGCAGCAGCTGCGGGGCGAGGCCCGTCTCGGCCAGGATCTCCGCGACATCGCCCACGAGGTCGGAGTCCCAGACCTGGCGGACGGCGACGTTCACGGACACGAAGACGGGCGCGTCGCTGGGCTGTTCGATCTGCCAGCGCCGGGCCTGCCGACAGGCGGTCCGCAGGACCCACTGCCCCAACTGGACGATGGACCCGTCCTCTTCGGCGATCCCGATGAACCGATTCGGCGTGAGTGTGCCGAATTGCTGGTGGTTCCAGCGCACCAAGGCCTCGACGCCGCGCACGGCGCCGCTCTCCAGATCCACCAGCGGCTGGTACTCCAGCTCGAACTCGCCCCGCTCCACGGCCGGCCGGAGCGTCGAGGAGAGGGCCTGGCGGGTCATGCGGTGTGCGTTGCGTTCCGGGTCGAACAGGGTCCAGCGCGCCTTGCCGTCCGCCTTGGCCCAGTACAGGGTCGTGTCGGCGGCCTGCATCAGCCCGGTCGCCGAGGTGCCGGCCGCCGCCCGCTCCACGACCCCGATCGAGGCGGAGACCGACAGCCGCTGCCCGGCCAGGTCGAAAGGTTCCTGTACGGCGGCCAGCACGCTCCGCGCCAGGTCGGCGAGTTGTTCGGTGCCGGTGGAGTCCTCGACCAGCAGGGCGAACTCGTCGCCGCCGAGGCGTGCGACCAGGTGGCCGCCGGTGCGCCCGTAGCCGGACTGGTCGGCGCACTGCGTCAGCCGGGCGGCGACGGCGGTCAGCAGCCGGTCGCCGACCCGGTGGCCGAGGGTGTCGTTGACCGCCTTGAACCCGTCCAGGTCCAGGTAGCACAGCCCGATCCGGCCGGTGCCGCCGCCGTGTTCGTACGAGGAGGCCTCCAGGGCGGCGGAGAGCCGCTCGAAGAACAGCGCACGGTTGGGCAGGTGCGTGACCGGGTCGTGCATCTGGAGGTGGCGCAGCCGGGCCTGGAGGTCGCGGCGGTCGCTGATGTCGTTCACCGACAGCAGGACGTCCCCGGTGCCGGGGACGGGGCCGAGCGTGACCTCGGTCCAGAGCGAGTGTCCGTCGGGGTGCTTGAGGCGGCGGGTGCAGCGCAACCGGGCCTGCCGGCCGCGCAGCACCTCCTGGTACGCGGCCCAGGTGCGGGCCTCCGCGGCCAGGTCCACCAGATCGGCGGCGGACCGGTGGACGAGGGCGTGCGGTTCGCTTCCGAGCAGCCCGGCGAAGGCCTGGTTGGCGGCGACGACGTAGCCCTCGCGGTCGACGACGGCCATGGCGAGGTGGGCCGCGTTGAAGGCGGCCCGGTAGTCGCGCAGGTCGGAGTCGGCGCGGTACGACGACGCCGACGTGGCCTGAGTGGCCGGTGCCGACGGCACCGCCGCCACTGTCGGGTGACGCTCCGTAATGGCCGATCGGATGCTGTCGGCCGCCGAACCGGTTCCTTCTGAGGTTCCGCTCACCGTTGGCTCCCGCAGTGTTCGTGAGTGTCCGCGCAGGAAAGTGTGCCGATCATAGAGGCTGCCGGGAGGCCCTATCCAGCGGCGCCACCGGTTGAGACGGTTCAGTTCGGCGTGATGACGGATTGCTGACGCGCGACCGGGCGATCGTTTCTGCGCGTCTCTGAGCATGCGGCGGCTCCCGCTGATCTCAGGTGATCGGTCGTGACGTTCTGTAGGCAGAGGCGTGAAGTTCGGGGGTCACCGACTTGCCGTATTGCTCACTCGTGTGGGGCAGCGGAACAGGGCATTAGTAAGACAATCGCCTCAAGGTGGATGAACAGGCATAAATCCACCACCGGGAGGTCGATGTGGCGCGTCAGCAGACACCCGGGGGAGTGGAACGCCCGCGCCTGCGAAGTGCCGGCGCGGCGCTCACCTCCCTGACGGCGCTCGCCGCCATGTCGCTCGTCGCCGGTCCCGCGGTGGCGGCCGACTCCGGAGCCGGACCCTGTGCGCTGACCCGTACCTCGGCGCACCACTCCCTCGGCCTGGACACCTGGAACGGCGCCTACCCCAAGCCGGAGCGCACCCTCGACGCCGTGATGGTCTTCCTCTCCTTCCCCGACCACCGCAGCACCCTGAAGACCGAGGAGATCGTCGGCGACTACTTCCCCGCCACCAGCGACTTCTTCGAGCAGGCCTCGTACGGGCGGTTCCGGCTGGCCCCGCACCCGCAGAAGCAGTGGATCCAGATGCCCAAGCCGTCGACCGCGTACGGGATAAAGCGGGACTGGGCGGCCGGGAACCGGGCTTCCTACCTGCGGGACGCGGTCGCGACCGCCGACGCCCAGGTGGACTTCCGCAAGTACGACGTCGTCTACTTCGTCGCCGATCCGGACGCTCCCGGCGTGGACTCCGACGCCACGAAGGTCGTCAACTTCGAGCACCCGATCGTCGCCGACGGCACGGAACTGCGGCGGATCGTCACCGTCTTCGAGCGCCACCCGCCGGACCGGAACGTCCTGGCCCACGAGACCGGGCACGTCTTCGACCTGCCCGACCTCTACCACCGGCCCACGGACGGCAAGGGCGACTGGGACACGTACGTCGGGGACTGGGACGTCATGGGCAGCCAGTTCGGCATGGCCCCGGACCTCTTCGCCTGGCACAAGTGGAAGCTGGGCTGGCTCGACGCCTCCCAGGTGGACTGTGTGCAGACGGGCACCTCGCTGCACACCCTGCAGCCGCTGGCCCAGGCGCCGCTGAGCGGCGGTACGGGCGGTACCCGGCTCGCGGTGATCCGTACGGGCCCCGGCAGCGCGATCGCCGTCGAGGCGCGGGGCTCCGCCGGCAACGACGGGGACACCTGCACGGAGGGCGTCCTGGTCTACCGGGTGCGCAACGAGGCCTCGTCGGGCGGCGGCCCCATCGAGGTGCTGGACGCGCACCCGTCGACGGAGGCGTGCTGGGACCGCTCGGTGTACCCGCCGCTGGCGGACGCGCCGCTGGAGGTGGGTGAGACGTACACCGTGCCGGGGGAGCGGATCACCATCGAGGTGGCGGACCGAACCCGGTCAGGCGCGTACACGGTGAAGATCACGACCTGACCACCGGAGAAGAGGGAGGCCCCCACTCGCGTGGGGGCCTCCGGGGTTCCTGCCGACGGGTCATGCGGGGGCGGCGCGCCGCCATGTGACGGCGATGTCGCCCACCACCAGGATGGCGATCACGATCACGAGCGCCCAAAGGGTCTCGCCGTGGACATCGCCGAACGGGATGTAGACGGCGAGGCCGGCGGGTGCCATGCCGCGGTAGTGCGCGACGGCCTTCGTCGCATTGCGCGGAAGGGGCACGGGCAGTGCGGCCATCCGCCAGCCGGACTGCGGCTCCGGCTGCTCTCCGCGGGGCCGGCCGTCGAGCCAGGGCGGGGTGGTGCTGTCCATGACGTCGTGTCCTCGTCTCTCGGCGTGACTGAGCGGTGAGGGGCTGCGGTTCCTGTCCTGGGCGCAGCACACCCGCCGTGCGGAACGATCGAAGAACTGGATGCGGTCAGCTGACCGGAAGCAGGTCGGGCGCCACGATCGCCACCCAGGCCTGAACGGCAGCTTCTTTCGTACTGAGCAGGGTGCGACGGAACCGGCTGCCGGGCGGTCGGCGCTGATCCGGCCGTAGCCGGTGCCATGCCTTATCGGTCACCGCCAGGACGAGCTCGGCACGGCCGCCGGCAAGGGCGAGCCGGAGTTCGGGAGCGTCCAAGAGCCGAAAGGCGTGGCTGATGTCCCTGCCGACATGGCCTCTCTCGTCCTGGATCGTCACTCCTGTGTGCAGGACGGCACGCAACTGGATCTGCTCGTGGGGTGCGGCCCCCGCGTTGTGGTCGCGGAGCGCCGCGGCCAGCGACGGCACGACGGTGTCGACCAGGAGGCCGGGCTCGACGGCGGCATCGAGGAGGCTCATGATGCCGTCCCCGCGGTCGAGCATCTCGCACGCCGCGGGTGGGATCTCTGCCCTCCGGAGACCGGTGGTCAGCGCGTCGTACAAGACCCGTCGCATCGCCAGACAGGCGCTGTCGGTGCGATCGGGTCGAGTGAACCCCACGATGTCCAGGCCGAGGAAGGTCTTGCGCACGGTCATGTGCATACGGCTACGCTAACACAACGTCAGTTCTACATGGAAGGAGTGTGAAAATTACCGGTTCTAGGCGTTGTTGCCGGCCGCCAGCTGCTGCAGGCCCGGCAGGTCGATGACGGCGATCCGGCCGCGGCTGGTCGTGACCGCGCCCTGTCCGCGCAGCAGGTTCAGGGCTTTGGCGACGGCCTCGCGCGACGCCCCGACCATCGCCGCCAGCTCGCCCTGGGTGATGGGCAGGGCCGACGGCGGGGAGTCCGGACCGCCCGGCGAGGTGCCGAGCTGCTCGGCGAGGGTGACGAGCTGCGTCGCGATGCGCTGGATGACGTTCTGGGACGCCATTTCCAAACGGGCCTGATCCGACTGGCGGAGCCGGGCCGTCAGGATGCGCACCAGGGTGCGCAGGACCTCCGGGTGCGCGTTCAGGAAGCCGTTGAGCTGAGCGGCGGTGACGATGGTCGTCGTGACGGCGGTCTTCGCGATCACCGAGGCGGACCGCGGTTGGCCGTCCAGCGCTGCCATCTCGCCCACGATGTCGGGGGCCTCGCGGAGCCCCAGGATGACCTCGTGGCCGGTGTCCGCGGTGATCACGACCTTGGCGATGCCTTCCTGCAGCAAGATCGCGTGCGTCGACGGCTCGTGCTCACGCAGGATCACGTCTCCGGGCGCGTACCGGACCTGGATGCCGAGGCCCCGCAGAGCGGCCGCGTGCTCGCCGGCCAGGGCCTCCCACAGATCGCTCTTGCCAGTCATGAGTGCTTCCTCGGTTGGTGCGCGCGACCCGTACAACGTAGACCACAAACGCCAAAGGCCGCTCTTCCCGAAGGGAGAACGGCCTTGTCAGGCGATTACCTCGCTGTGCGCCGCCAGGGACTCGAACCCCGGACCCGCTGATTAAGAGTCAGCTGCTCTAACCAACTGAGCTAGCGGCGCTTGGTGACGAGAGAGACATTAGCAGGAGGATCCGCGGAACGAAAAATCGATATCCCCAGGTCCGGTCGGTGCGGGGCTGCGGGCCGCCCGTACGAAGGCCCAGAGCAGGGCCTCGGGCCCGGGAAGCCAGGGTTCGCGCGCGTCCGGGGCCACGAGCCACCGGGACTGGCCGGGCGTGGCGGCCAGCGGCGGCACGGTGACGGCGTCACCGCGGCCGTGGCACAGCGGCGTCGGCGCGGTACGGGAACCTCCCCACTCCTCCCACGCCAGCAGGGCGGGCAGCCGGTGGGCGGTGCCGGGCGCGGCGAACAGCAGCATCCGGCCGCGGTGCACGGCGGCCGGCCCGGAGCCGGGTCCCTCGGCCCAGAGCAGGTCAAGGATGCGGCGCCCGAGGATGAGCGGGACGTTGACGATGTCGAAGGGATCCCCGCAGGGCAGCGTGGCGGGCAGCCCGGGCCGCGCCTCCCACACCGCGAGGGTGCGCCGGGGGTGGGCGGCGGCGGAGGTGAGCCAGGCGGCGCCCTGCGGGGTGACGTGGGTGGCGGGCGCGGTGCGGGTGCGCTCGGCGCGCGCGTGGAGGGCGGTGCAGCCGGGAGCCTTCGTCAACGTCGTCATATGCCACTGTCTACCCGCCGTAGCGAACCGGTATCCGCGAGTTACCGAAAACGGGGACAGCGGGTATGCCACCGGAGTATGGTGCGCCCCTCGAAGGCGGAGGGGCGGCGTGCCGTGCGGGCAGGCACGGCTGATCGACGCGGTTGCCGGACCTCCGCCTTGCGATGCACCGCATCCGACCCCGTGCGCCGATCCACCGGGGATCAAGGGACAAGCGGCCCTCAGGGCGTACCCGCGCCTCGCTGGAGCGTTTCGCCGAATTCGATCATCTTGCGGGCGTAGTCCTCGGTCCACTCCGCCTGCTCGGCGATCAACGCCGGCGAGAGCCGGTCGAACCGGCGGGGATCCGCCAGCTGGGCCGCCGCCAGGGCCTGGAACTCCACCGCCCGATCCTGCGCGGCCCGGAAGGCCAGCGTCAGCTCGGTCGCACGGGCCAGCAGCTCCCGCGGGTCCTCGATCGACTCCAGGTCGAAGAAGTGCTCCGGGTCCGCCACGGCCTCCGAGGGCTCGAAGAGCAGAGGCGCCGGCCGCAGCCGCCGCTCGGTCCGCTCGGGCTCTGCCATGCGTGTCCTCCTGCTGCGCGTGCGAAGTGATTCCGGGCCACCGTCCATTGTCCAACGCCACGCAAGACCCCTGCGCGAGCGGCTGGAACACCCGTACGGCCGATGGGACCCACGAGCAGAGCGGCGGGCTCAGTGGCGAGGGAGTCGCACAGCTGACCGGCTGGCGCCGATATCCGCATCGGAACAACACCGCCCGGACCCGGCGACCGGTGAGCCCGTCGCGGTGCCGGCCGGGCGGGTGTGGGCGGGGCCCCCCGTCCCGCCTGCTATGCCGCCGCCGACGCCCCGCTCACCGGCGTACGGCCGCACGCGCGCGCCGCGGACGACCACCCGGCGGGGAACCTGATCACACCGTGACGGCCTCGGCGGCGCGCTGCTCGGCCAGTTCGGCCACGTCGTCCAGGACCCCGGCGAGCTCTCCCGCGAGCGCCTCCGGGGCCTGGAAGCCCTCGGGGCCGAGCAGCTTGGGGATGCCCGGGATCGCGACGGAGCGCTCGGCGGGCAGCATGCCGAGCCGGGTGAGGACCGGCATCAGCATCTCGGCGGCCGGGGCGCCGCCGGTGGGGCCGGCGCTGTAGCTGACGATGCCGACCGGCTTCCCCTTCCACTCGTTGTAGAGGAAGTCGATGGCGTTCTTGAAGGGGGCCGTGAAGCCGCCGTTGTACATCGGCAGGACGAAGAGGAAGGCGTCGGCCGCGTCGACCAGGGCGCTCCAGTCGCGGGTGTGCTGGTGCGCGTAGTTGCCGGTGGAGGCGTATTCGGGCTCGTCGAGGAAGGGCAGGGCGATCTCGGCGAGGTCGACGGAGGTGACGTCGAAGCCGCCCCGCTCGCGGGCCCGCTCGGTGACCCAGCGGGCGAGGGGGCGACCGGCGGAGGTGGGGCGGGTGGCGGCGGAGATGACGTGCAGGCGGGTCATGGTGAGCGCTCCCGGTCGGGTTGATTGTTGATGTGTCACCTATAGAAGCGGCAATATGGGTGACGTGTCAACCAGGTGAGTGATGTGTCACCGACCTGGCTAGAGTGGCGGACATGACCCCCGCACCGGAGCCCGGGCCCCGCTGGCTCACCGAGTCCGAACAGGACGCCTGGTACGCGTGGCGGCGGATGTTCCCGCTGGTCAACGCCGAGATCGCGCGCGACCTCACCCAGGACAGCGGACTCTCCGAAGCCGACTACGACGTCCTGTCGGTGCTCGGCTCCACGGACGGCCACCGCATGCGCATCAGCGCACTGGCCGAGCTGATGCGCTGGTCCCGCAGCCGGCTGTCCCATCAGCTCACCCGCATGGAGCGGCGCGGCGCCGTCCGCCGCGAGGAGGTGGCCGGCGACGGCCGGGGTGCGGAGGTGGTCCTCACCGCTGCCGGCGTCACCATGATCACGGAGGCGGCCCCGCTCCACGTGGAGTCCGTGCGCCGCCACCTCATCGACGTGCTGACGCCGGAACAGTTGCGCACCCTGGCCGAGGTCGGCGAGGTGCTCCGCGAACGGCTGGGCGCCCGACGGAAGTCGTGAGCCGGCCGTCGGGGGACTCTCGTCAGAACGGCGCCTCCGGATCGGCGGACGGACGGGTGTGCGTACCCCGCCCACCCCGGACGGGTCGGCCCCATGGTGGCCGCATCCCCCCGGGATACCGCGCAGGCGCCGCCAGATTCCCCCGACCGGCCGCGCCCGGCGCACTGCGGGCATCAGCCGGTACATCCGGAGATCCGTACGTGCGAGACGGCCCAAGGGCTGTCCCGTCATCCCCGGCGGGCGCACGACGCCGGCCACGGCACCTCGCCGCGTTGTCGGAACGCCCGAATGCGCCCAGTATGGGGGCGCCCCTCCGCCTTGCGATGCACCGCATCCGACGCCGTGCGCCGATCCACCGGGGATTACGGGTCAGCCCTTAGCTGGATGAAGTGACCGGGGCCTGAGGCCGAGGCGGTCTACGGCCGCCAGGAGACGCGATGGTCGGACCAGAGATCCCACGTGGTCATCATCGCCTCCCAGCCGTCCGGGAACTTGACCGTCACGCCCAGCTGGACCGGCTCCGTCGAGGGATGGTCGTCCAGCAGCTCCGCGATGCCCGCCCGGGCCACGACCACGCACGCGTGCCGGTGCCGGGAGGCCAGCACGCACAGCCGGCCCGTCTCCAGATGGAAGGCCGTCGCGTCCGGGCGGCCCGACAGCGGATGGAGGACCACCGTGAGGTCGTACTCGCGGCCCTGCAGCCGGTTCGCGGTGTCCACCGTGACCCCCGTGACCCCGAGCGAGGCCAACGCCGCGCGGACCGCGGCCGCCTGGTCCCGGTGAGCCGTACCGACCGCGATCCGGTCCGCCGTCAGCGGGGCCGGCTCCGGGCGCTGCTCGTCGGAGGTCACCGCCCCGCGGTCCAGAGCACGGCGGACCACCACGGCCACCGCCAGCACCGCCTCCGGGTCGGTACGCGGCGTGTGCCGCGCCGGCAGCTCCAGCAGGCCCCAGCCCGCCTCGGCGGCCTCGTCCAGCACCCGGTCCGGCCCCGACCCGTCCGAGCGCACCCCGTAGGCCAGCCGCCGCTCGCCCGGGCCCGTACCGCTGCGGAACTGCGTGTACGGATAGAAGGCGCGGGAGACCAGCGGCGCCGCCGTCGCCGGGAGCCGCCAGGACACCGGCAGCCGGTGCTGCGGCAGCTGCGGGTTGTGCGCGAGCAGGGTGCTCACCGCCGAGGCCGAGGGGTCGTAGGACAGGCCCGCCCACTGCTCCGCGCCGACCACGCTGAACGGGTCCAACTGCCCCGGATCGCCCACGAACAGCGCCCGCTCGAACAGCCCGGCCACGGCCAGCAGCGCGTCCGAACGCATCTGGTACGCCTCGTCCACGATGGCGTGCTGCCAGGGCTCGACGTCCTTGACGAACGCCCACTTGGCCGCCGTCGAGATGGTGATCGGCAGCTCCGCCAGATCCTTCGGCTTGGCCGACAGGGTGACCGAGGGCAGCTCGCGCAGCGCCGGATCGTAGGCGTCCCCGTCACTGCTGTGCAGCCGGCCGACCTTCAGCTCCGGATCCTTGGCGGCGAGGCGCAGCACCAGGTCGTCGACCTGCGCGTTGGTCTGCGCCACCACCATCAGCCGGCGCCCGGCCGCGGCCAGCTCCCGGGCCGCGCGGACCACGAGCGTGGACTTGCCGGCGCCCGGCGGGGAGTCGACGACCACACCCCGCTCGGTCCCGTGCAGGGTGTCGGCCAGGAT
>NZ_JBSGZP010000234.1:0-9948 GCF_053611065.1 Streptomyces sp. NPDC054840 | reverse complement strand
GCAACGGGCAGAGCGCCGCCACCAGGCCCGCCCCGGCGAAGTAATGCCAAGCGGTCACCGCACGCCTCCCGAAATCCGCAGCAGAAATAAGGGCTACCGGTGAAGAAACGATCAAGGGGCGGCTTCGACACGCCGCAGACGGGTGCTCACCCCGGATGCGGCATGATGTCGCCATGGGGACCGAGGGGGCGAACGCCCGGCTTATCGCAGGGCGCTACCAGTTGGACGCCAAGCTCGGACGCGGTGGCATGGGCATCGTCTGGCGCGCCACCGACCAGTTGCTCGGCCGGAACGTCGCCGTCAAGGAGGTCGTGCTCGACCCCGCGCTGTCCGAGGAAGAGGCCCGGCACCAGCGTGAGCGCACGCTCCGCGAGGCACGGGCGGCCGCGCAGCTCAAGCACCCCCACATCATCGTGGTGCACGACATCGTGGAGGACGGCGAACTCCCCTACATCGTCATGGAACTGGTCGAGGGCGGCTCCCTCGCCGACCGGCTCTCCCGGACCGGCCCGGTGGACGTCGCCGAGGCGGCCCGGATCGGAATCGCCCTGGTCGGTGCGCTGCGCACGGCGCACGCGGCCGGGGTGCTGCACCGGGACATCAAGCCGGCGAACGTCCTTCTGGAGGCCCCGGGCGGGCGGCCCGTGCTGACCGATTTCGGCATCGCTCAGGTGTCGGGTGCCACGACGCTGACCACCACCGGTTCCTTCGTCGGTTCCCCCGAATACACCGCGCCCGAGCGGATGTCGGGGCAGACGCCGGCGGGGCCCGAGGCCGATCTGTGGTCGCTGGGCGCCTTGCTGTGCGCGGCCCTCAGCGGTACCTCGCCGTTCCGGAGGGACTCGCTCGGCGGGATCCTGCACGCGGTGGTCTTCGACGAGATCCGGCCGCCCGAGGCGTGCGGACCGCTGCTGCCGGTGGTGCGGGGACTGCTGGAACGTGATCCCGCCGGACGGCTCGACGCGGAGCGGGCCGAGCAGATGCTGCGGGCCTGCGCGGAGGCGGCCTCGGCGCGGTACACCGCGACGCGGTCCGCTCCGGCCGCGCCGACCCCCGCCCCGCGGCTCCCCGCCCCGCATCCCGCGGTAGCGCATCCGCCGACACCGCACAGTCCCGTCCACCACGGCCCGACGCGGCCCGGCGCGGTCCCGGCGTCCGCGCCGACGCCCGTGTCGGCCGCCGTGTCGGCCGCCGTACCCCCGCCCGAGCCCGTACGCGCACCGCGGAAGCGGCGGCCGGTGGCGGCGCTGATCGCCGGTCTGCTGGTGGCCGCGATCGCCGGGGCGGGCGTGTCCGCCGCGCTGCTCATGAACGACGGCGAGCGCGGCGGCCGGACGTCCACGAGCGGGGCGGCCGGCCACCCGTCCACACCCGCCTCGGCCACCCCCGGCGAGCGCACCGGCACGGTCTCGCCCCCGTCCGACGACAAGGCCGCGCCCGCCGGGTACCGGGTCGTCACCGACCCGGAGGGCTTCTCACTCGCCGTGCCCCTCGGTTTCACCCGCAAGGTGGAAGGCCCGCGGATCTTCTACATGTCACCCGGTGAGACCTTCCGCATCGGCATCAAGGTGGCCGAGCCCGAGTCGGGCGGCCCGCTCGCCGTCCATCAGCGCGCCCATGCCAAGGGGGCGGGGACCAACCCCGGATACCGGGACGCCGAGGTCGTGACCACCTCGCAGAACGGCCGGCAGGCCGCCCTCTGGCTCTTCACCTGGGACGGTTTCTCCACGGCCGAAGGCCCCCGGCACACCCGTGACCTGTGCTGGGAGGAGGACGGCCGCCTGTACGACGTGTGGGTCTCCTCGCCGGTCCGCCAGGGCGACGAGGCACGCGGCTACTTCGACACCGCGGTGCGGACCTTCGTGCCCACCATGGGCTGACACCCGCCGCCGCCCCGGTGCACCGCATCTGACGCCGTGCGCCGATCCGGCGGAGATCACGGAGGACAGACCCTGGGCCGGCTCTCGCCTCAGCAGGAGCGCACCGCGTCCTGCCAGGCGCCGGGGCTGCGGTAGTGGTTCTTGTGACCCGCGGTGAGCACCTGGCGCAGCCCCGCAAGGTGCCGGGTGTCCGTCGGGAGGTCCAACCGGTCGAGGAGGGCCAGTGCGGCGGCCGGCTCCAGGTCGCCGTAGACGTCGTGGAAACTCGTAAGGAGACCACGGAAGAAGGCCGGGTGCAGGGCGGGAAGCCGCATGGCGGTGCGGTACGTCGGCTCCTTCACGGGCCAGGGCACCGGGCCCGAGCACTCCAGAACCCGATGGGCTCGGCGGAGCAGGGCTTCCGAGGGATCGGCCACCACGCGCTCGATGTCGTTACCGAGCACTTCGGCGAAGGCCGTCGCGGAAGTGGTGTGGTCCTCGAACCAGTCCACCCAGAGCGAGTAGGTGACGGGCTCGACCTCTTTTTCCGCCTCCAGCCGCCGGCGGTAGCCGTCCCACAGCGCGTGGGCCGGGAGGGGACCCTCCGAGCTGTCGTCCGCGATCCGGATCTCGCACGTGACCCAGTACTCGTCCAGGAGGTCCAGCAGTCCGAAGGCCAGCCGCACTTGCTCGGCCGCGTCCAGGTCTTCGGCGAACACATCGCCCGCCCAGGCATGCGCGACGTTGTTGGCCGTGAGCAGCACGTCCGGCTCCCTGTCGCTCACCCACCCGTCACGCACCTGGCTGACGCCCTGATCAGCCAGCCACCGCCGCGCCGCCTCCGCCTCTCGCATCTCCATCCGGGAAGTATGACAAGCCTCGCGAGATACGAACGGGAGGGCTGGTTCGCGCTAGTTCGCTCCCCGCTGCGGGGCCCGGGGCCTCATCAGGAGGGCCGTCGGCAGGGCCGCGAGCAGCAGGCCGCCGACCGCGCACCACAAGGTGGTCGTGTAGGCGTCCAGCATCCGGGCGAACACGTCGGTGTCCTCCGAGACCTGCTCCAGGCGGTTCACGAGGACGGTACCCAGCACGGCTCCGCCGATCGACTGCCCCAGGTGGTGGGCCGTGCCGAGGGCTGCCGAGGCGCCGCCGGCGTGCTGCGGGGACACCCCGGCGGTCGCGGTGGCGTAGAGCGGGACGAGGGCCAGGCCCAGGCCGACGCCGGTGAGCAGCATGCCGGGCAGCACCCCGGTCGCGTAGGTTGCCCCACCCCCCACGCCGGCCAGCAGGCCCAGCCCGAGAGCCGTGCCCACGAGGCCCGGCAGGATCAGGGCGCGCGGTGCGATACGGGGCAGCAGGCGGGCGGAGACCTGGGTGGCGGTCACGAGGGCGGCGGCGACGAGCGGCAGGTGGGACGCACCGGACCCGGCCGGACCCTCGCCGCGGATCTGCTGGGCGAAGAAGCCCAGGGCGGGGAGGAGGGCGACCAGGGCGACGCCGGTGAAGAGGACGACCAGGAGGGAGGCGAGGCGGCTCCGGTCGGCGAGAACGTACGCCGGGAGCAGCGGGCCCGACGATCGCCTCTGCCACCACAGGAAGGCGGTGAGCAGCGCGATGCCGCCCACGAACAGCAACAGGCTCCGGACGACGGCCCAGCCCACCGTCTCGACCTCGGCGAGGCCGTAGGTCAGGGCGGCGCATCCCGCCGTGCCGAGGAGCACGCCGAGTCCGTCGAAGCGGGCGCCGGTGCGGCCCGGACGGTTGGGCAGCAGGGTGAGCGCGCCGATCAGGGCGAGTACGGCGAGCGGAACGGCCGACCACAGGGCCCAGCGCCACGCCAGGGCCTCGGCGAGCCACCCGCCCGCGAACACGCCGAGCGCACTGCCACCCGCGGCGACGGCCGCGTAGATGCCGAAGGCCCGGCCGCGTTCCCTGGGGTCGGTGAAGCCGGTGGCCACCAGGGACAGCGCGGCCGGGACGAGCAGGGCCGCGAACGCACCCTGCAGGGCGCGGGATGTGATCAGCAGCCCCACCCCGGAGGCCGCGCCGCTGAAGACGGCGGCCGCCGCGAAACCGATCAGGCCGACCACCAGCATCCGCCGGGCCCCGAGCACGTCGGCCAGGTGCCCGCCGAGCAGCAGGAGTCCGCCGAAGGCGACCAGGTAGGCACTGAAGATCGGGTTCAAGCCCCCGGCGCTGACGCCGAGTTCGGCGTGGATATGCGGCCCGAGCAGGCTGAACTGCGCCCCTTCGACCAGCACCAGCAGCTGCGTCAGGGCGAGGACCGCGAGGCCCCACCAGCGCCTGGGGTGCGCAGGCGCGAGGAGGGACGGGTCGCCGGGGACGGGGTAGGGGGGCGGGCCGAAGCCGTCCGCGGGGCCGAAGTGGCCGGGGGTCGTGGGGGCGTACGCGGGCGGCGGGGGCGGCGTCCCGTACGGGAAGGCGTCCTGGCGGGACTGTGCCGGCACGAGCCGGGGGTCCGGCGTCCCGGCGGCCTGGTCCCCGGTCGGGGCTCCGGCCGGGTCGCCGCCGGCTCCGGCCCCGCCACCGGCCCCTACGGGAGACGCCGGGGCGTAGTCCAGCAACTGCGCCGCATGGCGCCCCAGTTGGGCCAGTACAGCGCCCGGGAGCCATTCCCCGGCAGCGTCCGCCGCCGTACGCGCCGCCACCTCCTCGGGGGCGGGTCGCCTGGCCGGGTCCTTGTGCAGGCACGCGCCGACGAGCTCGACCAGCGACTCCGGGACCCCGGTCAGGTCCGCCTCCTCCTCGGCGATCCGGAAGAGGTGGGCGTTCAGGCCGGTGTCCGTGGCGCCGAAGAGCATGCGTCCCGTGGCGGCGTACACGAGGACCGCACCGAGACAGAAGACGTCGCTGGCGGGGCTCAGTTCGAGACCGCGGACCTGTTCCGGGGACATGAACCCGGGCGAGCCGATCAGCATGCCGGTGCGGGTGTGCAGGCTGTCCCCGGTCAGGCTGTCCATCGCCCGCGCGATGCCGAAGTCGATGACGCGGGGCCCGTCGACGGTGATGAGCACGTTGGACGGCTTCAGGTCGCGGTGGATCAGGCCCGCCTCGTGCACGGCCCGCAGGGCGAGGGCGAGCCGGTTGGCGAGCGTGCGTACCGAGTCCTCGGGCAGCGGACCGAACTGGCGGGCGACCACGGTCTGCAGGTCGGGCCCCGGGATGTACTGGGTCGCCACCCAGGGCACGGCGGCCTCGGTGTCGGCGTCGAGCACCGCCGCCGTCCAGCTGCCGCCCACCCGCCGCGCGGCGGCCACCTCGCGGGCGAACCTCCTGCGGAATTCGGGGTTTCCGGCGAACTCCGCCTGGACCACCTTCACGGCAACGGTACGGCCGCCCTCGGAGCGGCCCAGGTAGACCAGGCCCATGCCTCCCGCGCCCAGCCGGGCGATCAGGCGGTACGGTCCGATACGGCTCGGGTCTTCGGCGATCAGCTGATCCACGAACGGAAGGCTAGTGCAGCTATCCAATAGGCGGGGGCCGTCAGGCGAAATGTACTCCCGGCCGCTGGTTGCGTCCCTCGGTCGCCCGTCCGACGGCGGTCCGCGGTGGGGTTCTCCCTGCCGTGCGGGGCATGCGAAAGGGGCCCGGCCCCGACGGGTCGTGCCCCCACGCAGTTGTCACCGGGCCCTGAGGGGGCCTCAAGCCTCCGGGTTTCCGCCGAACCGCTCGCGGTAGGACTCCAGGTCCTCCTCGGTGACCCGCGCGAACAGCACCGGCGGCACGGTGAACGGGGTACCGGCCGGCACCGCCTCCAGGGACCGGGCCTGGTCCGGGGTGATCCAGGTGGCCGTGTCGTCGGCGAGCGCGAACGAGGAGCGCATGGCGCGCGCCGACGCCGGGATGAACGGCTCGGAGACCACCGAGTAGAGGTGGATGAGGTTCATCGCGGTGCGCAGGGTGAGCGCCGCGCCCTCCAGGTCGGTCTTGACCTCCAGCCAGGGGGCCTTCTCGTCGAGGTACGCGTTTCCGGCGGACCACAGGGCACGCAGCGCGGCCGCGGCCTTGCGGTACTGGAGGGCGTCCATGTGGCCCTCGTACTCGGCCAGCAGCACGGCGATCTGCTCACCCAGCTTGGCCTCGGCCTCGCCCGCGGGGCTGCCGGCGGGGACGTCGTCACCGAACTTCTTGCGGGAGAAGGTGAGTACGCGGTTCACGAAGTTGCCGAGCGTGCCACCGAGGTCCTTGTTGACCGTGGTGGTGAAGTGCTCCCACGTGAAGGACGAGTCGTCGGACTCGGGCGCGTTGGCGATGAGGAAGTAGCGCCAGAAGTCGGCCGGGAGGATCTCCAGCGCCTGGTCGGTGAAGACGCCGCGCTTCTGCGAGGTGGAGAACTTGCCGCCGTAGTACGTCAGCCAGTTGAAGGCCTTGACGTAGTCGACCTTCTTCCACGGCTCGCGGGTGGCCAGTTCGGTGGCGGGGAACATCACCGTGTGGAACGGGACGTTGTCCTTGGCCATGAACTGGGTGTAGCGGACGTCCGCGGCCTCGTACCACCACGACTTGTAGTCGCGGTTCCCCGGGTCCAGGTCGGACCACTCCTTGGTCGAGCCGATGTACTCGATCGGGGCGTCGAACCAGACGTAGAAGACCTTGCCCTCGGCGGCGAGCTCGGGCCAGGTGTCGGCCGGGACCGGGACACCCCAGTCGAGGTCACGCGTGATGGCGCGGTCGTGCAGGCCCTCGGTCAGCCACTTGCGGGCGATGGAGGAGGCGAGCTGCGGCCACTCCTCCTCGTGCTCGGCGACCCAGGCTTCGACCTCGTGCTGGAGCTTGGACTGCAGGAGGAAGAGGTGCTTGGTCTCGCGGACCTCCAGCTCGGTGGAGCCGGAGATGGCCGAACGGGGCTCGATCAGGTCCGTGGGGTCCAGGACGCGGGTGCAGTTCTCGCACTGGTCGCCGCGGGCCTTGTCGTAGCCGCAGTGCGGGCACGTGCCCTCGACGTAGCGGTCCGGGAGGAAGCGGCCGTCGACCGGCGAGTACACCTGCCGGATCGCACGCTCCTCGATGAACCCGTTCTCCTGCAGCTTGCGCGCGAAATGCTGGGTGATCTCGCGGTTCTGCGCGGAGGAGCTGCGGCCGAAGTAGTCGAAGGACAGCTCGAAGCCGTCGTAGACCGCCTTCTGGGCGTCGTGGGCCTGCGCGCAGAACTCGGCGACCGAGACACCGGCCTCCTTGGCGGCGAGTTCGGCGGGGGTGCCGTGCTCGTCGGTGGCGCAGATGTACAGGACGTCGTGGCCGCGCTGGCGGAGGTACCGGGAGTACACATCCGCCGGAAGCATCGACCCGACCATGTTGCCCAGGTGCTTGATCCCGTTGATGTACGGAAGCGCGCTGGTGATCAGGTGTCGAGCCATCCTCGGATGCTCCATTTCCTCTGTGCGGTACCACGTGACGTGACGGATTGTGAATGCGGTTCATCGTATCGAACCGCCGTGAAGCCACGCGCCGCATTTGTTCATGGGTGGACGTAACGCAAAAGCGAGGGCAGTGACCTCTCCGTCACGGCCCTCGCGATCAGGCCTCATGCTACAGCCGGACCACGGCGCACCCGACCGGCGTCCAGGCGGTGGCTATGGCGGCGGCACCCGCGGTGGCGGCGCGGGCGGCTCCGGCGGTGGCACCGGCCGCGGGCATATGCATATGTGCTGGCTGAAGCCGTGCGTGATCGAGATCGATCACCGGTCGATCATCCACGACGCATTGCTTCCAGGTTTCTTCTCTGCGCCCTCCGAGTGCGCCCGCGCTGCTTTCCTGTTCAGCGCACAGGGGATGAGGTGGAGCGGTGAACGATGGCGGACCGGAGGAGTCCGGTGGGGCCGTGGGACTACCGAGCCGGCGTCGGCGGCCGACTCCCATGAGCCAGTGGAATCCGACGGCGCGCCTGTCGTACTGGGCGTTCCACGCCAATCGGCGGCCCACTTACATGCGCTTCGCGTATCTGCAGCTGGGCTCCGACGCGGCGGCGGAGGAGGCGGTGGACGCCGCTTTCGACTCGATCATGGGTGAGTGGCTGCGGATGCTCCACATGGACCGCCTCGACGCCTACGCCTGGACCGTCCTCAAGCACTGCCTGATCCATCGGCAGCGCCGGCGCCATCCGTGGCAGCAGCGCCCCGAGCCGATGGACATCAGCGCCTTCGAGGCCGCCCTCATGGAGGCCCACGCCGACCGGTACGAGGTTCTGACCGACACCATCCGCTTCTACTCCGCCGTCTCCCGGCTCGCCGAACGGCAACGTGACGCCGTACTCCTGCGGTACGGGCTCCAGTGCACCCCCGGCGAGGCGGCCTCCGTGATGGGCGTCGACGAGGCCACGGCCCGCTCCTACCTCGGACAGGCCCACCGGCGGCTCGCCCGCCTGCTCGCCACGTCCGCCGCACCGTCCGAATCGGCCGCGTCGTCCGAATCAGCCGAATCAGCCGAATCATGAGGCGCTACGAACGTCAGGAGCGGCAGGACGGCGACCCGATCCCCCGCTACCTGGCCGAGCTCCTCGCCCGGGCGGGCGTCCGGGACCGCTACCGGCACTACGACCTCGGCGCCGCCGAAGCCCGGCTGTTGCGCGCCACCCCGCACCCGGCCTCCGGACACCGCGCCCGACGCCGGTCGGTGCACGGTTGGAGCGATCCCGCCCGGGACTGCCCCCTCGACGCCGAACGGGCCCGGCGCGACCTCAAGGCCGTCTGCCTCGCCTCCGCGTGCGCGCCCAAGGCCGGGGCGCACCTCGACTCCTTCCTGACCGACGGACACACCGACCTCGCCGGGGCCGTCGTCTTCGGCTGTCTGCTGCACCTGGCCGGGCTGCGCGAAGGAGCCCGCTTCTGGTGGCAGTTCGCCGCCGGGTCCGGGAGTCCGCGTACCTCCACGGCCGCGTACTGCCTGTTCCTCGACCACTCCCGGCGCGGCGAGCACCACGACGCCCGGCACTGGGCGCGCGAGCTGGGCCGGCGCGGCTTCCGGCCGGGCGGCCGACGGGATCTGCGGGAGATCCGGCTGTGCACGCAGGCAGCCGTGCTGCGCTACGTCGACCAGCAGGAGGATCCCGACCTGGGCCCGGTGCCGCTGCCCAGGCCCGGGCTGTCCGGGGTACTGGCCGCGTTCCTGCCGCAGCCCGTCACCGTGTCGGCCTCGGCGCCGTGGCCGGCGGCCTCGCCCCGCCCGGCCGCCGGACCGCTGCGCCACCCGGCGCCGGCGGCGGCGAGCCACGGGACCGCCGCCCGGGACGGTACGAGCCAGGCCCTGACGGAGGCGCGCCGCGCGCTGGCCGTCGTACGCGTCCTGGAGCGGCACCCGTTGGGGGTCAGGGCCGCCCAGCTCGTCCGGGAGTCCGGCCTCGCCGAAGGGGAACTGCGGCCCCTGCTCGCGATGCTGTGCGAGGAGGAGTACGCGGTGCGTCCGGCGCTCGGGGTGTACGGGCGCGGCCCGGCCCTGGACCGGCTCGCGGCCCCCGGCGGTCACGGCCTGGCCGGACAGCTCCAGCGCACCCTGGCCCTGGCACGGGACAGCGCGGGCGCCGCGGTGTACCTCGGCCGGTACGCCGAGGGCGAGGTCCGGATCACGCAGATGGCCGACGGGCCCGCGACCCCGCCGGTGCGGGAGTGGGTCGACTTCCGGGCCGCCGCGCACGCCAGCGCGGTCGGCAAGTGCCTGCTGACCCAGCTCGACCACGACCGGCGAGCCGACCACGTGGCCCGGCACCGGCCCGCGCGGCTCACCCCGCGGACGATCACCGACAGCCGGGTCCTGTTCAGCGCCCTGGACGCGGTGGCTCCGGGAGCGCCCGTGTTCGACCTGCGCGAGTACTCTCCCGGCGTGGTCTGCTCGGCCGTCCCGATCGCGACCGGGGACGCCGCCGGGAGCCTCGCGCTCTCACTGCCCGCGAGCCACGCCCACCGGCTGGGCGCGGCCACCGAGACCCTGCGCCGCAAGGCCGTCCCGGTGCTCCTGGCACTGCTCCTGACGGGCGCGATCCCCCCGGACGCCCCGGCGGCCGCCGCCGCGGAGGGGGCCCCGGCCGACCGTTCCCGGCCGATGAGGGCCCCGGTCACCCCGGAGACCCTGCGGC
>NZ_JBSGZP010000233.1:0-10073 GCF_053611065.1 Streptomyces sp. NPDC054840 | reverse complement strand
GCCCGCGCCTGCCCCCACCCCCGCACCTGCGGCTGCGCCTGCGCCCAAGGTCGGCATGACCAAGAAGCCGGAGCCTGAGCCGCACCCGGACGACGCGGTGACGGTGGAGACGCCGATGGCGCCGGAGGCCAAGCCGGTCAAGCGGGTCGTCCAGCCGGACGACGTCACCCAGACCGTTCCCGTGCCGAAGGTCGACCCGGCCTCCGCCGCGGAGACCTCGGTGCTGCCGCCGGTCCGCGCGACCGACGAGACCGCGGTGCTGCCGCCGGTCCGCGCGACCGACGAGACGGCGGTGCTGCCGCCCGTACGTCCGGACTCCCCGCAGGCGCCGCATACCCCGCAGGACAGCGGTACCGGGCGGGCCCGCTCCGCCACGCGGCCGACGGCCCAGCGCCCCGAGGAGAACCCGGCCGACCGGGTGCCGTCGGGCATCTTCCGGGACTCCGGCAACGACCGGACGCGGGAGCTTCCCGTCGTCGACGGCGAGGGCCGGCCGCGCCGTCCCCGCCCGGACTGGGCCGAGGAGACCCCGCTGGACGATCTGCCGACGCTGGCCGACGAGCTGCTGGGCCGCCGCCGGGACGACGAGGACGGCGACGAGGGCGAACGCGGACCGCGCCGCCGCCGCTGACCTCGGCGGGGACAGCATTGTCGGTGGTGCCCGCCACAATGGGTGCACGGAGAGCGAAAGGTGGTGGGCGGGATGCCCGTATGGGACGACCTGGTGGGACAGGAGCGGATCCGGGCGCAGCTGGCCGCCGCGGCCCGTGACGCCGACGCACTGGTCACGGCCACCACGGCCGGGACCGCGCCGCCGGCGGCGTCCAAGATGACCCACGCCTGGCTGTTCACCGGTCCGCCCGGTGCCGGGCGGACCACCGCCGCCCGGGCCTTCGCGGCCGCCCTGCAGTGCACCAGCCCCGACCGTGCCCTCGGCGGTGAGCCCGGCTGCGGGTTCTGCGACGGCTGCCACACCGCGATGGTCGGCACGCACGCCGACGTCTCCACCGTCGTCGCGGTCGGCAGCCAGATTCTCGTCGCCGACATGCGGGACACCGTCCGCAAGTCCTACACGTCCCCGGCCACGGGCCGCTGGCAGGTCATCCTGGTCGAGGACGCCGAGCGGCTGAACGAGAAGTCCGCCAACGCGGTCCTCAAAGCGGTGGAGGAGCCCGCGCCCCGCACCGTCTGGCTGCTGTGCTCGCCCTCCGTGGAGGACGTGCTGCCCACCATCCGCTCGCGCTGCCGCCACCTCAACCTCAGCACTCCCTCGGTCGCGGCCGTCGCCGACATGCTGGTGCGGCGGGACGGCATCGAGCCGGCGGTGGCCCTGGCCGCCGCCAGGGTCACCCAGGGGCACGTCGACCGTGCCCGTCGGCTGGCCACCGACGAGGGGGCCCGGGAGCGCAGGGCCACGGTCCTGAAGCTCCCGCTCCGGGTGGACGACATCGGTGCCTGCCTCAAGGCCGCGCAGGAGCTGGTCGACGCCGCCGCGGAGGACGCCAAGCAGGTCGCGGACGAGGTCGACACCAAGGAGACCGAGGAGCTGAGGGTCGCACTCGGCGCCGGGGCGGGCGCCGGCAGCCGGATGCCGCGCGGTACGGCGGGCGTGATGAAGGAGCTGGAGGACCGGCAGAAGCGCCGTCGCACCCGTACCCAGCGCGACACCCTCGAACTGGCGCTGACCGACCTCACGGGCTTCTACCGGGACGTCCTGGCCCTGCAGCTCGGCTCGTCCGTGGCCATCGCCAACGAGGAGATACGGCCCGACCTGGACCGGATCGCCCGCGCCTCGGGTCCTGAGCGGACCCTGCGCCGGATCGAGGCGATCATCGCCTGCCGGGACTCCCTCGACCGCAATGTCGCCCCGCTCCTCGCGGTCGAGGCGATGACGATGGCCCTGCGCGCGGGCTGACCTCGTCCGGGCGGGCCACCGTCCGGGCCTCCGGACGGTGGTCCACACCCCGTTGACCGGCTCACCCGTACGGGCGAACCGGCCGCCGGGGCCGGGTACTGCCCGGTCCGTGCCACGCCCGGTAGGGGCCACGGAAGGCGTGCGGCCGTCCGGGCCCGGCCCGCCCGCTCAGGTCCACCGGCAGGACGTACGCTCCGGGGATGGACACCAGTCGCCTGCTGCGTACCACCGGAACCGTGATCGCAGCCGCCGGGCTGCTGCTCTCCGGGTGCACCTCGGGCGGGCCGGGGGAACCCCGGGCCGCCGCGTCCTCCCCGCCGAAGTCCGCCACGCCCTCGGCGCAGCGGTCCCCCGACGCGGCCGCGCTACGCCCGTACTACGGCCAGAAGCTGACCTGGCGCGACTGCGGTGTCCCCGGATTCCAGTGCTCCACCATGAAGGCCCCGCTGGACTACGCGCATCCCGGCTCCGGCCAGGACGTCGAGATCGCGGTGTCGCGCCGCACGGCTACCGGTCCCGGCAAGCGCCTCGGCTCGCTGGTGGTCAACCCGGGCGGCCCGGGCGGCTCCGGCATCGGCTACCTCCAGGCGTACGCGGGCATCGGCTATCCCGCGCCCGTGCGGGCCCAGTACGACATGGTGTCCTTCGACCCGCGCGGGGTGGAGCGCAGCAGTCCCGTCGAGTGCCTCAGCGGCCCGGCCATGGACAAGTACACCCAGGTGGACCAGACGCCGGACGACCCGGCCGAGCGGGCCGGGCTGGTGGCCGCCTTCAAGGAGTTCGCGGAGGCCTGCCGGACGAAGTCGGGGCGGGTCCTGCCGCACGTCTCCACCGTCGACGCCGCCCGGGACATGGACCTGTTGCGCGCGGTGCTCGGCGACGAGAAGCTCCACTACGTCGGGGCCTCGTACGGCACCCTCCTGGGCGCCACGTACGCGGACCTCTTCCCGGACCGGGTCGGCCGGCTGGTCCTGGACGGGGCGATGGACCCCGCCCGGCCCGCGCTCGAACTGAACCGGGACCAGACGGAGGGCTTCGAGACGGCCTTCACGTCTTTCGCCAAGGACTGTGCGAAGCAGCCCGACTGCCCGCTCGGCAAGGGCGGCCCGGACGCGGTGGCGGCGCGCCTGAAGGAGTTCTTCCGCAAGGTCGACGCGCAGCCCGCCGCGACCGGTGACCCGGACCGCCCGCTGGGCGAGGCCCTGGCGACGACCGGGGTGATCGCGGCGCTGTACGACGAGAGTGCCTGGCAGCAGTTGCGCGAGGCGCTCGGCTCGGCGATGAACGGCGACGGATCGGGGCTGCTGAGCCTGGCCGACAGCTACTACGAGCGCGAGGCGGACGGCAAGTACGCCAACCTGATGTTCGCGAACGCCGCCGTCAACTGCCTCGACCAGCCTGCGGCCTTCAGCGGCCCGGAGGCCGTGGACACCGCCCTGCCGTCCTTCGAGAAGGCCTCCCCTGTCTTCGGCGCGGGCCTGGCCTGGGCCGCGCTGAACTGCACGTACTGGCCGGTGAAGGCCACGGGCAAGGCGAGGGAGCTGACCGCGAAGGGCGCCGCGCCGATCGTGGTGGTGGGGACCACCCGCGACCCGGCGACCCCGTACAAGTGGGCCCAGGCTCTGGCCGGCCAGCTCGAGTCGGGCACGCTCCTCACCTACGACGGCGACGGCCACACGGCGTACGGGCGGGGCAGCGACTGCATCGACGCCGCGATCAACCGCTACCTGCTGGAGGGCAAGGCCCCGCAGGACGGCAAGAAGTGCTGAGGCCGGTTGCCCGAGCAGCTCCCGGTCGCACCTGCGGGACCCGCGTCCGGCTCGGCGACGAAGCATGCCCGAGATTCCGCGTCCGCCCCGATAGGCGGCCTACGTCCCACCCCCGCGAAACCTGGTTCGGGGCACCCGTCCACACCCTGTAGACTTGGCGCCGCTGCTGATGAGCGCCCCTCTTCGAGGGAATACTTGTCTGACCAGCGGTGCCGCCTTAGCTCAGCTGGCCAGAGCAACGCACTCGTAATGCGTAGGTCTCGGGTTCGAATCCCGAAGGCGGCTCTGTAGAACCCCCAGGACTCACTCGCCGTGACCTGGGGGTTTTGCTATTTCCGGGGTCGGGCGGCGCGTGCGGCGCCGGCGCGTCCGGGCCGCAGCACGGGTGCACTCGGTCTCAGTTCCCGGCCGCCGGGCCGAGCAGGAGATCGACGAGGCGGCCGAGTGCTCCTCGTGCCGGAGCCCGGCCCGTGTGGCGTTCGATGATCGCGCCCAGGCCGGCCGGATCCCGTTCGCGCTGCTCCAGGCCCTCCTCGGCCACGCGCGACTGGACCAGGACGCCGCCGCTGCCCTGCGCGGGGGATTCCTGCTCAAGGGGCCGCCCGTCGTCGGCGATCGGCTGGGGCGATTGTGCGGTTCGGGAGCCGGTATGGGGTGGGTGTTGTGGTGGCGGGGCGGGCCGATGAGGCTGGGGCTCGCAGATGAGGTCGTCGGGCTGTCGGGCCGGCGCGTACGTGGAGGTGCGCAGTGGGGCGGTTCACCGTTGTCGTCAACGGGGAAGAGCAGTACTCGATCTGGGCCGAAGGGCGCGAAGTGCCCCTGGGCTGGCGGGACACGGGTGTGGCCGGGACCAAGGAGGAGTGCCTCGCGCACATCGACGAGGTGTGGACGGACCAGCGCCCGCTGAGCGTGCGCTAGACGGCCTGGTGCGGTGACCGGCCCGTCATGGGGTCCGGGTCACGCGTCCGGGGGGAGCCAGCCGCGCTGGACCGCTCGGACGCCGGCTTCGAAGCGGCTCCGGGCGCCCAGGCGTTCCATCAGGACCGTGGCGATCCGGCGGGCCGTGCGGTGGGAGACGCCGAGGCGCTTGGCGATCCCCTCGTCGGTATGGCCCTCGGCGAGCAGGCGCAGGCTGGCCGCCTCCTGGTGGTCGAGTTCGGCCTCGTCGCGGCGGGGGGCCTGGCCCAGCGGCCGGGCGTTCTCCCACACCGTCTCGAAGAGGGTGCACAGGGCGGTGAGCGTGCCCTGGCCCGTGAGGGCGACCGCGCCCTCACCGCTGTCCTCGCTGTTCACGGGCAGGACGGCGGTCGTACGGTCCACGATGGTCATCCGCAGCGGCAGGACGGCGATCGTACGGACCTGGCCGCCCAGCTCCGTGAGCCACTTGGCGTGCGCCTCGCTGGCCGGGTTGTTGCGCACACTGTCCAGGTAGATCGTCCGCATGGTGACGCCCCGGCCGAGCAGCCGCTCGTTGAGCGGGCGGGAGGCCGCCATGTTCGCCTCGGTCTGGGCCCCGCCGGGGGCGAAGACCATCACCTCGTGCCGGACGTTCTCGGTGAGCACCGCGAGGCGGGTCCGGACCTCGTCGACGTCGGCGAGGTGCTCCACGCTGACGGCGGGCCCGACCGGGCGCAGGTCCTCGTACTCGGAGATCAGCTGCTGGGCCACGGTCCGGGCGCCCGCGATGCGCTGGTTCTCCAGGGCCAGCTCGGCCTGGCGCCGGGCCAGCAGGTACTCCAGGCCGACCTCCGGGCTGACCGCTCGGGGCGCCGGCGCGTCGGCCGGTGTCCCGGCGGGGTACTGCACGAGCGACAGGCCGGACAGCCGCTCCCATGCCTCGTGCACGGCCTCCTCGGAGATCCCGAGCAGCTCCGCCAGATCCTCGGCGTCGTTCCGCGGATGGCTCAGCATCGCCCGGTAAACGGCTTCGGTCAGTCTGTCCAGTCCCAGTACGTCGAGCATCGGCCCCCCATCCGTCAGCAGAGGCCATTATCTCTGGTGTGGCCCGTTCGGCCCGTGCTGGCCAGATTGGGTCAGGGCCCAATCTGGCCACCGGAAACCCCTTTCCCGAGCCTGTGACGCGTGGTGATGCTGTAGCGGCAAGAAACACGCATGACACAGGGGGATGTTCTTCATGCTTAGCACTCGTATGGGCAAGGCCGTAGTACTCGTCGTCCTCGGCACCGCCGTGCTGATGGCGCCCGCCACCGCGCAGGCCGACGCCACCGGAGCGCCGCAGGGCGCCGCCGCGCCCGCCGCCCAGGCGGACGCCGAGAAGACGGACATGGGCTGGCAGTGACCGACGCGACCAGCACGGGGACGGCGCGCCGTCGGGACAGCGCATGGATCTGAAGCAGCTCACCACCTTTCACCGGGTCGCGACACTGTTGAGCTTCACCCGGGCCGCGGCCGACCTGAAGTACGCGCAGTCCAGCGTCACGGCCCAGGTGAAAGGCCTGGAGGTAGCGCTCGGAGTGGAGCTCTTCGAGCGCCTGCGGGGACGGATCCGGCTGACTCCGGCCGGGGAGCGTCTCGTTCCGTACGCGGAGCGGATCCTGTCCCTGGTCGATGAGGCCCGGGATCGGACCACCGGCCTGGGCGAGCCGTCGGGGGTGCTCACGATCGGCACGATGGAGAGCTTCACGTCCTACCGGATGCCCCCGGTCCTGGAGTACTTCCACCACCGCTACCCGCGGCTCCAGCTCGCCCTGCGGCCCAGCCTGTGCCGGGACACCTGCGAGGCGCTCCGGCAGGGCACCTTCGACCTGGGCTTCCTCATGGAGGCCGAGACCGACCACCCCGGCGTCAGGACCGAGATCCTCGGCTCCGAGCCGCTGGTCGCGGTCGCCGCCCCGGACCATGTCCTGGCGGGCGTCCGCGGCGTCTCCACCGGCGACCTGCGCGCGGTGCCGATCCTGGCGCCGGAGGCGGGCTGCTCCTACGGGGCGATGTTCGAGGCGGAGCTCAACGGCGGCGCCGAGCAGCCCGTACCGCTGCTGCAGTTCGGCAACATCGAGTCCATCAAGCGCGGGGTCTCGGCCGGTCTGGGTGTCAGCGTGCTGCCCGCGATGGCGGTGGCCGCCGAGATCGAGGCGCGGTCGCTGACCGTACTGGACTGGCAGGCTCCGTTCGAGGTCTACACCCAGATCGCGTGGCGGTCCGGGCGCCATCTCACCCGTGAAATGCGGGTGTTCATCGACTGGATGGTCCGGTTCGCGGAGCAGGACCGGCAGCTGGTGGCCTGCTGAGGGCTGCCCTCGTACGGCCCCGTCGGCGCCGCCTCCGGGCGGGCCGGCGGAGCCGTGCTCACAGCGTGCCCCGAGCCAGCAGTTCCTCCACTATCCGTACGGCGTCCAGCGCGCCGCCCACCCGGAGGTTGTCGGTGGCCAGCCACACCCAGAAGCCGTCGGGGGCGGTGGCGGAGACCCGGATCCGGCCCACGTGGATCCGGTCCGGGTCGCCCAGCGCCGCCGGCGTCGGGCCGCCGGGGTCGTGGACCACGACCTCGGGCAACGCCCGCAGCAACGCGACCAGCTCGGCCCGGTCCACCGCGGAACGGCACTGCACCCACACCGCCGCGCCGTGTCCGCTGACCATCGGGACCCGGACGCAGGTCGCCGTGACCTCGATGCCCGGCAGCCCCAGGACCTTACGGACCTCGTCGGCCACCTCCCGCTCCTGGAGGGTCGAGCCGTCCTCCAGGAGGTCGCCGATACCGGGCAGCACGTTGAAGGCCAGCGGGGGTGAGAACTGCGCCGAGGGCACGGTGGCCTGCGGATCCTGCAGGACCGTACGCGAGCCGTCCTGGAGCTCTTCGATACCGCCGTGCCCGGCTCCCGAGGCGCCCTGGTACGTACTGACGACGATCCGGCGGAGCCCCCAGCGGCGCTCCACGTCCCGCAGCACGCGGACCACGGGCACCGTGGCGGCGCCGGGCACCGCGATCACCCCGCCCGCCGGACGGCGGCCCAGCTCGGCGGCGTTGAGCTGCGGGACGACCAGAGGGGTGCCCGGGGTCATCCGGAAGGCGGGGGTGCTGTCGACGGCCAGGGCGCCGTGGGCGACGGCGACCGGGACCCACTCCCTGCTGACCTGCTCGCCGGCGCAGAACAGGGCGGCGTCGACCGTGCCGAACGCGAACCGGGGGAGTTCGGTGACGCGGTGGTCGCGGCCGTCGACGCGGATCGTACGGCCGGCCGAGCGGGCGGAGGCCACCAGGTGCAGGCGCCGGTACGGCAGGGCGCGGTCCTCGATGAGTTCGAGCAGGGTGCCGCCCACCGCGCCGGTCGCTCCGACGACGGCGATGCGGGGGGCGGCGGGGTCGTCGACCTGGGGCATGGGCTTCTCGGATCCGCGGTGGGCAGGGAACCCGGACGGCCGGCGGCCGTGCGGGCCGTCGGTTCCGGGACATGACCCTGTTCGAGTACGTGCCGGAAGCTCGGCATGGGGCGGTGTGCGCGATCGGCGCCGCTCCGATGATCCGGGCATCCGGGGGGTCCGGGAAAGGGCGGGCCGACGGGCATCTCCGATGGCTCCCATCAGCGGGAACGATCGGTCGCGGCGGGCCGGGGTGCCCGGTGCGGGCCAGGCCGCCGACGGGCGCGGGGCGTTACCGCAAGCGGCATCGGAATGTCCGAACGAGGCCATCGGATCTCCCCGGACAGCGGGCGTTGACCGGCAACTTGGCGTGCCGAAGGCTGTGGCCGGTCCTGATCGACCGGGGAGATCGACCACCGGGAACCAGGCGCGCCGAGAGGACGGGCAGCCGGGGGTTCCGGACCGGAACACGCGAAACGGGGAGTTCATGCAGCAGGCCGTGAAGGTCGTCGGAATCGGGGGGTCCTCCCGACCTGGCTCCACCGCGGAGCTCGGGCTGCGGGTGGTACTCGCGGAGGCCGCCCGGCTGGGCGCGCGGGTCAGTCTCGTCAGCGGCGCCGACCTGGTCATGCCGCTCTACGACCCGCGCGTGGCGGCCTGCCCGCCCCCGGCGCGCCGGCTCCTCGACGAGGTGGCCTCGGCGGACGGGGTGGTGCTGGCGAGCCCCGCGTACCACGGCACGGTGTCCGGGCTCCTGAAGAACGCCCTGGACTATACCGAGGAGCTGCGCGGCGACCCCCGGCCGTACCTCTCGGAGCGGGCCGTCGGCTGCCTGTCCGTCGGGATGGGCTGGCAGGGCGCGGTGACCACGCTCGCGGCGCTCCGGGACATCGTGCACGCCCTGCGCGGCTGGACCACCCCGCTGGGGGTGGCGCTCAACAGCGCGACGGCCGGCTTCGGTACGGACGGCGAATGCTCCGACGCGCACATCCAGCAGCAGTTGACGGCGATGGCCGGCCAGGTCGTCGAGTTCGCGGAGGCGCGCCGGGCCCATCGGGCGCTGCGGGCCGACGCGGTGCCCGCCTGATGAGCGGCGCCGGCGAAGGCCACTGTCCCGACGGCGGCACGACGGCACCGGTGCGCGTCCTCGCCACCGCCCCCGCCCCCACCACCTGGCTGCGCTGCTTCCACCCGAAGCCGGGGGCCCGGTACACCTTGGTCTGCTTCCCGCACGCGGGTGGGTCGGCCAGTTACTACTTCGACCTGTCGGCGGCGCTCGACGCGGACATCGAGATGCTGGTGGTCCAGTACCCGGGACGGGAGAACCGGCTCTTCGAGGAGCCCGCGGGATCGGTGGCGGCGCTGGCGGACGGCGTGTACGAGGCGCTGCGTACCCGGCTGCCCCGGCGCCCGGCCTTCTTCGGGCACAGCATGGGCGGGCTCATCGGCTTCGAGGTGGCCCGGCGGCTGGAGGCGGCCGGGGGCACCGCTCCCCACCTCCTGGTCGCCTCGGCCAGTTCGGCGCCCTCGGTGCGTACGGACCGGCTGACCGCCGGCGCGGGCGCACCCCCCGGCGAGACCGAGCCCGAGCCCGACGACGCCGTGCTCGCCCGCATCATGGGCCTCGGCGGCACGAGTGACGGTGTGCGCCAGGACCCGGAACTCATGCAGCTGGTGCTTCCCGCCATCCGCGGCGACCTGCGCGCCCTGGCGGAGTACCGGGTCGACGCGGGCGCCGTGGTCGGCTGCCCGGTCACCGTGTTCGTCGCCGACGGCGACCCTGACGTGCCGCTCGCCGAGGCCGGCGCCTGGGCCGCCCACACGACGGCCGACGCCGACGTGCACGTCTTCGAGGGCGACCACTTCTACTTCAGCGGCAATCCGCCGAAATTCCTCGAACTGCTCCAGGACGCCGTGCGTCACTCTCACTCCGGGACACAACTCATATGACAGTCATGGGATTCGTGGAGGAGGAACTCGCCCAGATGTGGGCCGAGATCCTCGACGCCACCGACGTGACGCTCGGCTCGCACTGGCAGGCACTCGGCGGGCGGCCGGAGGCGGTGCGCACC
>NZ_JBSGZP010000232.1:0-10146 GCF_053611065.1 Streptomyces sp. NPDC054840 | reverse complement strand
CCGCAGCCCTCCTCGGAGGACTGCGGCCCGGCGTCGTTTCAGGCGGGGACCGTGCGCCGTGCCGGGACCCAGCAGCGGATGATGTCCCGTACGGACACGATGCCGACGGGTCCGCCGTGCTCCAGCACGATCAGGTGCCGGAAGCCGCCGTGGGTCATCGCCTCGGCGGCTTCCTGGACGGTGGCGTCCGGGGTGCAGAACACGACGTTGTTGGTGGTGTGCGCGCCCACGGACTCCCGGTCCGGGTCGTGGCCCGCGCCGATCGAATTGAGGATGTCGCGCTCGGTGAGGATGCCGATTCCGCTGTGGTCGGGGTCGAGGACGACGGCCGCGCCGACGCGTCGGCCGGACATCAGGCAGGCCGCCTGCCGGAGGGTGTGTGCGGGTCCGAGGGTGAGGATCACGGTGCTCATGGCGTCACGGACGAGCATGAAGAGAGCCACCTCCTGGTGTGATTCCCCCCGCCAGGGTGGGTGCGGCCGTGGAACCGTCTCAAGAGAAACGCTTCACAAGCGCACAAGCGTGGGGAGTATCAGATTCCCACGGACCCGCGGGGCCGACAAGAAGGCGTGCAACGGAGCGTGAGCGGCGCGCGGCGGGCTCAGGCGCGCGGGCGCAGCAGGTCCAGCATCTCCTCGTGGAGCAACCCGTTCGAGGCCGCGGCGTTCCCGCCGTGCACCCCGTCCACGCCGTCCAGGCTGGTGAAGCGGCCCCCCGCCTCCTGGACCACGACCGCGATCGCCGCCATGTCCCAGAGGTTGAGCTCCGGCTCCGCGCAGAGGTCCAGCGAGCCCTCCGCGACCATCATGTACGGCCAGAAGTCCCCGTAGCCGCGGGTCCGCCAGCACGCCCGGGTCAGGTCCAGGAACCCGGCGAGCCGGCCCTGCTCCTCCCAGCCGCTCAGCGAGGAGTACGCGAACGAGGCGTCGCCCAGCCCGCCCACCTGGGACACGCCGATGGCGCCGGTCTCCCCGAGCGCGCCGCCCGCGTAGGCGCCGCCGCCCCGGGTCGCCCACCAGCGGCGGCCCAGCGCCGGGGCGGACACCACGCCGACCACCGGGCGGAACTCGCCGTCGGAGTCCTCGGCCATCAGGGAGATCAGGGTCGCCCAGACCGGGACCCCGCGCACGTAGTTCTTCGTACCGTCGATCGGGTCCACCACCCAGCGGCGCGGACCGCTGCCCTGGAGTCCGTACTCCTCGCCCAGGACGGCGTCGTCCGGACGCGCGGCCGCGATACCGGCCCGGATGATCTCCTCGGCCGCCTTGTCCGCCTCGCTCACCGGGGTCATGTCCGGCTTCGTCTCGACCTGCAGGTCGAGGGCGCGGAACCGCTCCATCGTGGCGGCGTCCGCGGCGTCGGCGAGTTCGAGGGCAAGGCGCAGGTCATCGTCATACTCGGGCATGCCAGAACAGTATCGAGACTCCCGGAGCCCGACCAACGCTGTCCACAGTGCGGCCCGGTGCGCCCTTGACAGGACCTGGCGGCCCGTCAACTCTGACCGGAGAGAGCCGAGGGGGAGGCGCGGATGCCGGCAGCCCGGGAGTCCCTGCTGGAGGCGGCGGGAGCGGCGCTCTCGGCGCGCCCCTGGCCGGACGTGCGGATGGTCGACGTGGCCGCCGCGGCCGGGGTGTCCCGGCAGACCCTCTACAACGAGTTCGGCGGCAAGGCGGGCCTGGGCCGCGCCCTGGTCCGCCGCGAGGCCGACCGCTACCTCGACGGGGTGGACCGGGCCCTGTCCACCCCGGCCCGGGCCGCCGAGCGGCTCGCCGCCGTCGCGGAGTGGACCGTACGGGCGGCCCGCGCCCAGCCCCTCGTACGGGCCCTGCTCACCGGCGCCTGGGACGCGGGCCTGCCCGCGCCGGGCCGCCGGGCGCCGGGGCCCGGCGAGCTGGCCCGGACGGTCCGGGACCGGGCGGCCGCCGCGCTGGCGCCGGGGGAGGGCGGGCAGCGCTGTGAACTCGCCGTACGCCTCGCCCTCTCCTACGTGATCGCCCCGGGGGAGGAGCCGGGTCCGGGCGAGCTGCGCAGGCTGCTCAGTGCGCAGAGCCGGACAGCTGGAGCCCGATGACGCCCAGGATGACCAGCGAGATCGAGACGAGTTTGAGGGTGGAGACCAGGTCGCCGAGGAAGACCATGCCGTAGATCGCCGTCCCGGCGGCGCCGATGCCCGTCCACACCGCGTACGCCGGGCCCACGTCCAGCTTCTTGAGCGCCAGGGTGAGCAGACCGAAGCTGCCGAGCGCGAAGCAGGCGAAGGCGATGGTCGGCCCCAGGCGGGTGAATCCGTGGGAGAGCTTGAGGCAGACCGCGAAACCGGTCTCCAGGAGTCCCGCGACCACGACCAGCAGCCACGCCATGTCGAATGCCTCCCCGCGTCACGTGACATCACGTCACTTGGTGCGATTATGCATTTGTCCAGACAGGGCCCCCGACAAACGCGGCCGAACCTGCGCCGGACGGTCAGTCGCCCTCGCGGCGCTCGCGCGTCTCCAGCAGCCGGCGCAGCGAATACAGCCGCGCCGGGTCCGCGTGGCCGTCCTCGACCCACTTGTCGAGCGCGCAGTCCGGCTCGTCGTGGCTGCACGCGCGCGGGCACTCCTCGGTCCCCGGCACCAGGTCCGGGAAGGCCAGGATCACCCGGGACGGGTCCACGTGGTGCAGGCCGAAGGAGCGCACGCCCGGGGTGTCGATGACCCAGCCGTCGCCGCTCGGCAGCGGCAGCGCCAGCGCCGAGGTGGTGGTGTGCCGGCCGCGGCCGGTCACCGCGTTGACGTGCCCGGTGGCGCGCTGGCGGCCCTCGGAGACCAGGGAGTTCACCAGGGTGGTCTTGCCGACGCCCGAGTGCCCGACGAAGGCGGTGATACGGCCGTCGAGGCGCTCGCGCACCCGGTCGGCCGCGTCACCCGTCGCCAGTTCCTCGCGGTTGGTCACCACATAGTTCAGGCCGAACGTGGAATAGATCTCCAGGATCTTGTCCGCGGAGGTCAGGTCGGACTTCGTGAGCACCAGCAGCGGCTCCAGCCCGGCGTCGTACGCCGCCACCAGGCAGCGGTCGATCATCCGGGGCCGCGGCTCCGGGTCGGCCAGGGCCGTGACGATGGCCAGTTGGTCGGCGTTCGCGACGACCACCCGCTCGTACGGGTCGTCGTCGTCGGCGGTGCGCCGCAGGACGGACTTGCGCTCCTCGATCCGCACGATGCGGGCCAGGGTGTCCTTCTTGCCGGACAGGTCACCGACGATCCAGACCCGGTCGCCGACCACCGCCGCCTTGCGGCCCAGTTCGCGGGCCTTCATCGCGTGCACGGAACGGCCCTCGACCAGGCAGGTCAGCCGGCCGCGGTCCACGGTGAGGACGAAGCCCTCGGCGGCGTCCTCGTGCTTGGGGCGGATGCTGGTCCGCGGCCGGTTGCCCTTGGGGTTCGGGCGCTGGCGGATGTCGTCCTCGTCGGTGTGCTTGCCGTACCTGCGCATGACGGGCCCTACGCTCCCGCTCCCGTACCCGCTCCGGGCGCTCCGGAGCGAGCGGCGTCCCCGGCGAGCATGTCCGTCCACATCTTCGGGAAGTCCGGCAGGGTCTTCGCGGTCGTCGCCACGTTCTCGATCTGTACGCCCTCCACCGCCAGGCCGATCACCGCGCCCGCGGTGGCCATCCGGTGGTCGTCGTACGTGTGGAACACGCCGCCGTGCATCCGGCGCGGCCGGATGCGCAGGCCGTCGGCGGTCTCGGTGACATCGCCGCCGAGCGCGTTGATCTCCTTGGTCAGCGCGGCCAGCCGGTCCGTCTCGTGCAGCCGCAGGTGCGCGACACCGCGCAGCACCGACTCGGAGTCGGCCAGGGCCGCCACCGCCGCGATGCCGGGGGTGAGCTCGCCGACCTCGCTCAGGTCCACGTCGATGCCATGGATCTTGCCGGTGCCGGTGAAGACCAGGCCCGCGTCGGTCAGCTCGCAGGAGCCGCCCATCTCGGTGAAGATCCGGCGCAGCGCGTCGCCCGGCTGGGTGGTGCGGCGCGGCCAGTCCGGGACGGTCACCGTGCCGCCGGTGATCAGGGCCGCGGCCAGGAAGGGCTGCGCGTTGGAGAGGTCCGGCTCCACGGTCATGTCGCGGCCCAGCAGCGCGCCGGGGGTGACCCGCCACACGTCCTTCTCGCCACCCGCCTCGGGGGTGTCGACCTGGGCACCCGCCGCGCGCAGCATCTCCACGGTCATCCGGATGTGCGGCATCGACGGCAGGTTGCCGCCCACGTGCCGGACCTCGACACCCTGGTTGAAGCGCGGGGCGGAGAGCAGCAGCGCGGAGACGAACTGCGAGGAGTTGCTGGCGTCGATCTCGACCGTGCCGCCCTCCAGCGCCCCGCCGCCCAGAACGGTCATGGGCAGCGCGCCCCGGCCGTCGTCGTCGATGCGGGCGCCGAGGGTGCGCAGGGCGGTGATGACCTGGCCCAGCGGGCGCTCGTAGGAGCGCGGGTCGCCGTCGAAGCGGATGTCGCCGTCGGCGAGGGTGGCGACGGGCGGCAGGAAGCGCATGACCGTGCCGGCGTTGCCGACGTCCACGGTGGTCGGGCCGTGCAGGGCCGCCGGGATGACCCGCCAGGCCTCGCCGCCCGCGCCGTCACCGGCGGAGCTGGACGAGACGGTCTCCTCGATGCCGACGCCCATCGCGCGCAGCGCGTCGGACATCAGCTGGGAGTCGCGCGAGCGCAGCGGGCGGCGCACCCAGCCGGGCTCGGCGGCGAGCGCGGCGAGCACGAGGGCCCGGTTGGTGACCGATTTGGACCCCGGCACCGTGACGGTGGCGTGGACGGTCCCATCGGCGAGCGGAGCGGGCCAGAGGGCAGGGAGCGCGGGGGTCTCGGTCATGGCCACCACTTTAGTGGCTTCCCCCGACCCCAGATCTTGATCCCGGTCCCGTCTCAGGGAGCGGTCACAGGGCGAGCAGCCAGCGGGCGCCGCCGATCAGCGAACACAGCGCGACGACGTGGAAGAAGAGCAGCCACACCACCGGGTGCAGGTGCGTGAGCCGGCCGAGCTGGTCGGCGTCGGAATCGGGTGCCCCGCCGCCCCGGCGCTTGGCCCCCAGCTCGAAGACCGGCCGGACCCCGCCGAACAGCAGGAACCACACCACCAGGTAGGCGAAACCCGCCTGCACCTCGGCCGGGGTCAGCCAGGAGACCAGCAGGAAGGTTCCGCCGGTCAGTACCACCGTCAGCACCCCGTACGCGTTCCGGATCATCACCAGCATCACCAGCAGCAAGGCGGTGGCCGCCCACAGCAGCAGCGTGATCCGGTGCGCGGACAGCAGCGCCGCCCCGCCCAGCCCGAGCAGCGAGGGCGCCGTGTACCCGCCCGCGGCGGTCAGGATCATCCCGGGACCGGTCGGCCGGCCCCGGCTGACGGTGACTCCGCTGGTGTCCGAGTGCAGCCGTATCCCGCTCAGGCGCCGCCGGGTCAGCAGCGCCAGGAGTCCGTGCCCGCCCTCGTGCGCGATGGTGATCGTGTTGCGCGACAGCCGCCACACCGGGCGGGGCCCCACCGCGGCCAGGGCGACCAGACCCGTCGCGATCACCAGCCACAGGTCGGGCGAGGTCTGTATGCCCGTGAGCCGGTCCCAGAGACCGGCCGTCGTGCTGCTGTCCATGAGGTGGCGGACTCCTTGCGGTGGGGTACGGGAGACATGGCAGTGTGACAGCCATGTGCGGACGGTATGCGGCGAGTCGTAGGCCCGAGGACCTCGTGGAGGCCTTCGGCATCGAGAAATGGGAGCCGGAGGAGGCTCTCGCCCCCGATTTCAACGTGGCGCCGACGAAAGAGGTCCACGTGGTCCTCGACCGTCCCCTCAAAGACGCCTCGCACCCGCGTCCGGTTCGCCAGCTGCGCGTCCTGAAATGGGGGCTGGTCCCCTCCTGGGCCCAGAACCCCGACGGCGCCGCCCGGATGATCAATGCCCGGTCGGAGACCCTGCACGAGAAGCCGTCCTCCCGCCGGCCCTTCGCGCAGCGCCGCTGCATCATCCCCGCCGACGGCTACTACGAGTGGGTCACCGCCCACGACGAGCGGCAGCTGGAGGTGGAGGGCAAGAAGAAGCGGGCCCGCAAACAGCCCTACTTCGTGCTCCCCGGTGACGGCTCGGTCTTCGCCATGGCCGGGATATACGAGTTCTGGCGCGACCGGACCCTGCCCGACGAGCACCCGCTCTCCTGGTGGGTCACCTGCTCGGTGATCACCACGGAGGCCGAGTCCGGACCCCTGGGCGTGGCCCCCGCCGAGGGACCGCGCTCGCTCGCCGACATCCACCCCCGGATGCCGCTGATGCTGACCCCGGACCGCTGGGACGCCTGGCTGGACCCGGCGAACACCGATACCGAGGGCTCGCTGCGGGAGCTGCTCGCCCCGCCGCCCGGCGGGCTGATGCGGGCCTACCCGGTCTCCACCGCCGTGAGCAGCGTGCGCAACAACGGTCCGGAGCTGCTGACGGAGCTGGCCGCGCCGGAGGAGGGCACCCTCTTCTGACCCGGGCAGGATGGGACGCATGACCACGCGTACCCAGAGGGTCGACACCCCGGCGGGCGAGGCCCGCATCACCTGGCACCGCGCGCCGGAGCCGAGGCTCGTGCTCGCCGTGAGCCACGGCGCCGGCGGCGGCATCGAGGCCCGCGACCTCCAGGCACTGGCCGCCGCGCTGCCCGCCCGCGGGATCACGGTGGCCCTCGTCGAACAGCCCTGGCGGGTCGCCGGGAAGAAGGTCGCCGCCGCGCCCAAGGTGCTGGACGAGGGGTGGCGCGGGCTCTGGCCGGCGCTCGTGGAGCCCGGGCTGCCGGTGGTCGCGGGCGGCCGCAGCGCCGGGGCCCGGGTGGCCTGCCGGACCGCCGCCGGGCTGGGGGCCGCCGGGGTGCTGGCGCTGGCCTTCCCGCTGCACCCGCCGGGCCGGCCGGAGAAGTCCCGCGCCGAGGAGCTGACCGGGGCCGGCCGTCCGGCCCTCGTGGTCCAGGGCGGCCGGGACCCCTTCGGGCGGCCCGAGGAGTTCCCGCCGCCCACCGCGCAGGACCCGTACGAGCTCGTGGAGGTGGCCTACGGCGACCACGGCTTCGCGGTGCCGAAGAAGGCGGACACCACCCAGGAGGAAGCACTCCTGACGATCACCGAAGCGGTGGGGGAGTGGCTCGGGCGCCTCCCCGTGTGAGGCCCGCGGGCCGCGCTCCGGCTAAAGCCGAAAACCCGCCCCGCGCCGGGGAATGTGCCGCCCGCCCCTTCTGTTGTCTCGGATGTCGGAACGTACGGGAACTCGTCGGAGGAGAGGGAGCGCATGACCCAGGTCATCAGCCAGAACCGTCGGCAGGCCGCTGACCTGGACTGGACCGTGCTGCCGGCGCCCAGGCGCAGCTCGCCTCGGGCGGCGGAGGGCCGGGAAGGTCGACTATTCTCCGATTCGAGCGGATCCGCTTTCGGAGCCGCCACGCTGTCGGAGGAGGTGGGTCCTGTCGCCGGGACCGACGAAGGCCACGCGGAGGAGACGACCCTGGAGCGCAACGCGCGCTTCGAACGGGACGCCCTCGGCTACCTCGACCAGATGTACTCGGCCGCGCTGCGCATGACGCGCAATCCGGCCGACGCCGAGGACCTGGTCCAGGAGACGTACGCGAAGGCGTACGCGTCCTTCCACCAGTTCCGCGAGGGCACCAACCTGAAGGCGTGGCTGTACCGCATCCTGACCAACACCTTCATCAACTCCTACCGCAAGAAGCAGCGTGAGCCCCAGCGCAGCGCCGCGGAGGAGATCGAGGACTGGCAGCTGGCGCGCGCCGAGTCGCACATGTCGACCGGACTGCGATCCGCCGAGTCGCAGGCGCTCGACCATCTGCCGGATTCGGACGTGAAGGAAGCCCTGCAGGCCATTCCGGAGGAGTTCCGCATCGCGGTCTACCTTGCCGACGTAGAGGGCTTTGCGTACAAGGAGATCGCGGACATCATGGGTACACCCATCGGTACGGTCATGTCGCGACTGCACCGTGGCCGCCGTCAACTCCGCGGAATGCTGGAGGACTATGCCCGCGAACGCGGGCTGGTTCCTGCGGGCGCGGGAGAGTCGAACGACCGGAAAGGCTCGGGCTCATGAGTTGCGGAGAGCCGCACGAGACAGAGTGCTCTGAGGTCCTGGATCACCTGTACGAGTTCCTCGACCAGGAAATGCCGGACAGTGACTGCACGAAGTTCGAGACGCACTTCGGCGAGTGCAATCCCTGCCTGGAGAAGTACGGCCTGGAACAGGCCGTGAAAAAGCTGGTGAAGCGCTGCTGCGGATCGGACGACGTGCCGACCGACCTGCGGTCGAAGGTGATGGGCCGGATCGAACTGATCAGGTCCGGTCAGGCGGTGCCCGACCACGATGTCACCGCCGACAATCCCGCTCCCGGCTGACCCGCGAACATGACCGGTCGGACGAGGTAACAGCCGCCCCTGGAATAGCACTTCCTTCACCCGAATGTGCTAATCCAGGGGCGTCCGCATGGCCCGATGCGGAAATGTGGCCCACCGCGCTCCGGGCCGCGCCTATTCTCCCCCTTCGGTGCCGGTTCCATTCGGCGACCGGTGTGCACCGGCACAGGGGAGGAGAGCGTCATGCGGGCAGTTCCGCCGGTGGCGCGCGGATACATCCTGTGCGCCGCCCTCGCGGCCGCCGCGTGCGTCACGCCCGCCCTCACGGATTCCGGTACGCCCTGGACGGCTGTCGCCCTGCTCGCCGTGCTCCACCTCGGCTGCGAACTCGTCAAGGCCTCCCCGCTGCTGGGCAGCCGGGCGGTGCCCGAAGGCATCGGCTCCTTCTTCCCCGTGGTGCTCGCCGCCGTCCTCCTGCTGCCGCCCGCCGCCGCCGCGCTCGTCGCGCTGCCCGGGGGACTCGCGGGGACCGTCGTCCGGCGGCCCGCCCGGGTGCGCCGCGTGTGGCACGGCGCGCAGCAGGCGATAGCCGCTTGGGCCGCGGGGCAGGCCTACGGGCTGCTGCACGGCCCGGCCACCCTCGGCGGCGGTCCCTCCACCGGCTACGGGCCCCCCGCGGGACCGGCCGACTTCCCCTTCGTACTGCTCCCCGCGACGGGCGCGGCCGTCGCCTTCTGCCTGGTGCTCACCGCCCTCGACGGTGGCATCCTGGCCGCCGCCGAACGCCGGCCGGCCGCCACCGCCTGGCGCGGGTTCGTGACCTCCTCCCTCGCCCCGCACTGCGTCCACGGCCTCGCCGGCCTGATGATGGCCGTCATGTGGCGCAGCCCCTACGGGCCCCCGGCCGCACTGCTCGTCCTCCTGCCGATGTACATCTCCTGCTGGGTCTTCGCCCAGTACCACCGCGAGCGCGCCGCCCACCGGGCCACCATCCGCGCCCTCGTCCAGGCCGTCGACATCAAGGACCGCTACACGCGCGGCCACAGCGAACGGGTCGGACAGGCCTCCGCGATGATCGCCCGGGAGCTGGGCATGACCGAGGACCGGCTGGAGACGGTGCGCATCGCCGGGATCCTGCACGACGTCGGCAAACTCGGCGTCCCCACCCGGCTCCTGCGCAAGGACGGGCCGCTCACCCCGCAGGAACGCCGGATCATCGAGCTGCACCCCGAGTACGGACACGAGATGGTGCGCGGCATCGGCTTCCTCGGGGAGGCCCGGTCCGCGATCCTGCACCACCACGAGCGGGTCGACGGCACCGGTTATCCGTACGGGCTGAGCGGCGAGCAGATCCCGGTACTGGCCCGGGTGGTGGCGGTGGCCGACGCCTTCGACGCGATGACCTCGACACGCTCGTACAGCCGGGCCCGGCCGGTGCCGGTCGCCCTCGCGGAGCTGGAACGGTGCGCGGGGGCGCAGTTCGACCCGTCGATGGTGGGGGCGCTGGTCGACGCGATCGGCCGGACCGGCTGGCACCCGGTGGTGACCTCGGACGAGGACCTCCAGGTGATCCCCGCCGGTCCCGCCGCCGCAGGCATGCCGGAGCCGGGCCCGCCCCCGTCGGCCCTGGCCGGTATGCCTGAGCAGGGCTCCCGCCCGGTCGCACCGGCTCCGCCACCGGGCCGGGTCCCCGCGGTTCCCGGCCCGGCCGGCGGGTCGGGCCCGGACGCGGACGGCGCCGGGGCGGGCCGATGAGGGCCGCCGCCTGGAC
>NZ_JBSGZP010000231.1:0-10185 GCF_053611065.1 Streptomyces sp. NPDC054840 | reverse complement strand
CGCCGGAGGGGCTGAATGTGTCCCGGAGCAAGCTTTGGGGTGCGGCCGCAGCCCGGGGCGCCCGACGGAGCCGGTGGTGCTGTGACCGTAGGAGAGGGCGAGCGATGAGCCAGTCCGTCGAGAGGGCACTCGGCATCCTGCCTCTGCTGGCGCGAGGCCCGGCCTCGCTCGGCGAGGTCGCCGACGAGCTCGGCGTACACAAGAGCACCGCGCTCCGCCTCCTGCGCACCCTGCACGAGCGCGGCTTCGTCTACCGCCGGCCCGACGGCCGCTACCGTCTCGGCGCGCGGCTCTTCGCGCTCGCCGCCGAGGCCATCGAGAACCTGGACGTCCGGGAGGTCGCGCACCCCTACCTCGTCGAGCTGAACCGGGCCACCGGGCACACCGTTCACCTCGCCCTCCATCAGGACGACGAGGTCGTGTACGTCGACAAGGTCGACAGCCGCTACCCGGTCCGCATGTACTCCCGTATCGGCAGGCCCGTACCCCTCACGGTCGCCGCCGTGGCCAAGCTGCTCCTCGCCGACCTGCCCGCGGCCGAGCGCCGGGCCCTCGCGGACCGGATCGAGTACCCCCGCTACACCGCCCGCTCCACCCCGGACGCGGCGGCCTTCCTGCGCGAACTGGACCTCGTACGGGAGCAGGGCTGGGCCACCGATCTCGGTGGGCACGAGGAGTCCGTCAACTGCCTCGGGGCTCCCGTGCGCGGGCCGGACGGACGGGTCGTCGCGGCGCTGTCGGTCTCCGCGCCCGGCGTGGTGGTCCCCGCCGAGGGGCTGCTCGAACTGCTGCCGCAGGTGCTGCGTACCGCCGAAGCCATCAGCCAGGACTACTCGGGAACCCAGGAGAGCACATGAGCGAGAAGACCGCCGTCACGCCCGACACCCACACCACCCCGCCCGCGAGGTTCTCGCACGGCGTGCGGAAGGGGAACATCCTCCAGGTCGCCGGCCAGGTCGGCTTCCTCCCGCACGTCGACGGGCAGCCGCCCACCCCCGCCGGTCCGACCCTGCGTGAGCAGACCCTCCAGACGCTGGAGAACGTCCGCTCCGTGCTGGAGGCGGGCGGTGCGGGCTGGGACGACGTGCTGATGATCCGCGTCTACCTCACCGACACCGGGCACTTCGCCGAGATGAACGGCATCTACAACACCTACTTCGAGGAGCAGGGCCTGAAGGAGGCCCCCGCCGCCCGCACCACCGTGTACGTGGGCCTGCCGGCCGGGCTGCTCGTCGAGATCGACGCCCTCGCCGTCCTGGGCTGAGCCGGGCCTGCGGCCGGACACGTGGGCGGGGCGCCCCCCTGGCGGTGGGGCGCCCCCTTTCACGCGGTCAGGTCAGGCACCGCACACGGTCACGGCGTCGCGCAGTACTGGGCTTCCTTGCCGATCGAGCGGTACATGCAGTCCGCGTTCTCCAGCAGCTGGAGCACCGCCTCCTTGTTGCGCGCGGTCTCGCGGTCGATGACCTCGTCCGGCGGGTAGAAGCCGCCGCCGCCGCTCTCCGGGTACATCTCGAAGGTGTAGGAGAAGATCTTCTGATTGCCCCACAGCCAGTCGTCGATCGTCCCGTCCGTGATGTACAGGTCGCTCGACTGCTCCGGCGTGTAGCCGTTGCTCGCCGCCATGCTGGTGCCGATCTTCTTGTAGACGGCGAGGTCGTCGGCGGTCAGGCCCGGGGCGGTGTCGTTGTAGGTGTAGCCGAAGGGCCACAGGACGAGCTCGCTGTAGGTGTGGAAGTCGATGGCGGCCTTGATCTGCTGCTTGCCGCCGACGACCCGGCTGCGGACGAAGTCCGCGACGACCTTCACCTCGGGCGCCGACTCGGCGGAGGCGCCCCGGTAGGTTTCGGAGCTCTTGCTGCTGCTGGAGCCGCCGCAGCAGCCGAACTTATAGTTCCAGTTGCGGTTCTCGTCCGTGCCGACGTAGGAGGAGCCGGAGTTCGGCTGGCGGTTCTTGCGCCAGGAGCGGTAGGAGCCGGTGGCGATGTCGTACTCGCCGCCGTCCGGGTTGAGGTCCGGGACGATCCAGATCTCACGGCCGTTGACGGCGCCGGTGACCCGGGAGTCGCTGCCGTACTTGGAGGTGAACTCCTTGAGCAGGTACAGCGCCATCTCGACGGTCAGGTGCTCACGGGCGTGCTGGTGGGCGGTGAAGAGCACCTCGGGCTCGGCCTCGTCCGTCGCGACATTGTCGCTGATCTTGATGGCGAACATGTCCCGGCCCTGGTAGGACTTACCGATCACCCGCTTGCTCGCGATCGCGGGGTACTGCGCGACGAGCTGGTTGATCTCCGCTGTCGCCTCGGCGTAGTTGTGGTACCTCGAGTCCGCCGAGGGGAAGTCCATCGGGCTCGCCGCCATACCGGGCAGTGAGCGGTCCGGGGGGCCGGGCAGGGCTGTCAGCCGGTAGCCGAGCTCCTTGAGCTTCTCGGCCTGCATGGTGTCGGCGCTGACCACGACCGTGTGGTCGTCCACCTCGTCGATCGAGACGCCCGTGCGGAGCAGGGCGGTGCGGTCGGCGGCGGTGGAGGGGCCGTGGATCCGGTACTGGACGATCGCCTCGTCCTGGGTGGCGGTGGAAGGGGTGGGCGGAGGGGAAGCCGTCGCGCTCATGCCGTAGGCGGGTGCGCCCAGCGCGAGCGCCAGCAGGGCCGCCGTGAGGGCGGCCCTTCGGCGGGTATGGAGCCGCATGCGTTCTCCTGGGTGGGGAGTGTGGGGTAGCCGTGCGGACGCGCACAGCGTGCTCTCGTGGCATGTCCCGGTCAAGGACGTGCTGTGCGGGCCGCACCGTTCCGGCCACCCCTACACGTACCGCCTACGGCAGCCCGTGGACCTTGGGACCCACCGAGTTCGACCAAGCACTACCCGCCTTGGCGTCCCAGTTGGTCGACCAGGTCATCGCACCGCGCAGCCCCGGGTAGGTCTTCGACGGCTTGAAGGAGCCGCAGTTCGTCCCCCTGGTCAGGCAGTCCAGAGCGTTGTTGACGACGGTCGGGGACACGTAGCCGCTGCCGGCGCCGCTGGGGGAGGCCGGGACACCGATGCCCACCTGCGAGGGGTCGAGGCCGCCCTCCAGCTGGATGCAGGCGAGCGCGGTGAGGAAGTCCACCGAGCCCTGGGAGTAGACCTTGCCGTCGCAGCCGTTCATCGAGCCGCTGTTGTAGTACTGCATGTTGACGACGGTGAGGATGTCCTTGATGTTCAGCGCCGTCCTGAAGTAGCCGCCCTGCGTGGACTGCATGTCGATCGTCTGCGGGGCCATGGTGATCACGAGCGAGGAGCCGGCCTTCGACGACAGCGAGCGCAGGGCCTGCGTCATGTAGGTGGGGTTCAGGCCGTTTTCGAGATCGATGTCGATGCCGGTGAACCCGTACTCCTGCATCAGGGCGTACGCGGAGTTCGCGAGGTTGTTCGCGGAGGTCGAGTCGTTGACCGTGATGGTCCCCTTCTCGCCGCCGACCGAGAGGATGACCGACGTGCCGGCGGCCTTCTTCGCGGCGATGTCGGCCTTGAACTGGGTGACCGTGTAGCCGCCGAGGCCGGCCGAGTCGAGGTTGAAGGTGATCGCGCCGGGCGTGGTGGTGGCGTCGGCGAAGGAGACGGCGATGATGTCGTACTGCGCCGAGACATCGGAGATCTTCTGGACGGTCGCGCCGTTGTTGAAGTTCTGCCAGTAGCCGGTCAGGGCGTGCTTGGGAACGCCCGGGCCGGGGCCCGGACCCGGGCCGGTGCCGGTGGTGGTGCCGGTCACCGGGGCGGCCTTCGGGCCCTCGCCCGCCGCGTTGTAGGCGCTCACCTGGAAGGAGTACGAGGTCGAGGCCGTGAGTCCGGTGAGCTGGGCGGAAGCGGCGCCGCCGGTCACGGTCCTGACGCGGACGCCGTCCTGATACACGTAGTAGCCGGTGGCCGAGCCGACCGCGTTCCACGAAAGGGTGAGGGTGTTCGCGCTCTGGCCGGAAACGGCCGTCCCGGCCGGGGCGCCGGGAACCGACGGGCCGGGGTCCGTGCCGCCTCCGCCGTCCGGGCCGAAGACGCTGAATTCGTCGACGGTGTAGGCCGGCTGGCCGTACCAGCCGTGCGTGTAGACGGTGACCTGGGTGGTGCCGGGGCCGGTGGTGAAGGTGGTGGAGAGCTTCTGCCAGCCGGCGCCCGACCCCGGCGTCCAGGTGGAGACGTCCTGGGTGCCGGTCCCGGTCGCGCCGAGGTAGACGTAGCTGCCCTGGACCTGCGTGCTCAGCGTGTACGTCGAGTTCGGCTTGACCGTGACGGTCTGGCTGCAGCGGGCGTTGTCCTGGCCCGCCGGGGTGGCCTTCAGCGCGCCGGATCCGGCGTGGACGGGCGAGGAGACGGAGGCGCCCGTTCCGCCGGTGCAGGACCAGTTGGCGAGACCCGACTCGAAGCCGCCGTTGCGGGCGACGTTCACGTCGGCGGCCTGTGCAGTACCGGCGGCGAGGGCGGACAGGGCGCCCGCGGCCAGGGTGGCGGCGATGGGGAGGGCGAGGGAGCGTATGCGGTTCACGTGGGCTCCGGTGGGGGGAGGAAGAGGGGTGGGGGAAGAGGCGGACCGGGTGGGGTGGGTCCGGCTCGACGCGTTGGCTGCCAAGTTGGTCCAGACCAATCTTCGTGTCAAGAGTCTTCGCGATGTGGCTTGAAATGGCCCGCTATGCGATCCCTGTTGTCCGGGTTTCCGCCACCTGTGACATGTGCTGGTAGCACGGGAATCTTCAAGGCCCTGCCCCGCCAGGGGCGACGCGGATATGGTGCTGGGGCAAGGGGGGAGCGGGCCGATCGGATGCGGTCGCGCAGTACGGGCGCGGACGCGAGAAGTCCGTGCCGAGTCCGCGTCAGGTCCGTGCCGACCGCGCGCCGGGCACGTCAAGTGCCCGCGGAGTGCGGGGCGTACGTGGGGGAACGGGGGAATGCGCGTGCCGACCGCCATCGCTGTCACCAGCGCCGATCTGGTACTTCCGGCCCCTGACCGGCACACGCCCGGGGCCGCCTTGCTGCACCCGCCCGAGCAGCTCGACCTGGAGGGCGCGCTCGCCGAGACGGGCGCCCTGCTGGAGCGGCACGGCCACCTCGTCGCCCTCGTACCGCCGTGGCTCCCGCGCTCCACCGTCCAGCGGCTGCACACCGTACGCGCCATCCTGGAAACCGACCGGATCGCGCTCCTCGGCATCGATCTGCCGCCGCTGGGAACGGCTCTGCTGGCGCGTCAGCTGCGTCAGCTCAGCGTCTGCGACTTCAGCCCCGGAATCATCGCGTCCGCGGCCCGGCTGCTGTCCCACTACATCTACGCGGGCGCCCTGCTGGGCTCGGTCGCCAAACTCGACCGGGTCCGGGTGCCGGTCGGCCTCGGGGCCCACGCCAGGTCCTGGTCCCCGAGCGCGCAGTTCGCCGTCATGGCCCACCCGAAACCGCACCTGGCGAAACTGGGCGGCGGGAACCAGGGTGCCCACGGCCCCCGCAGCGGCGTACTGCCGGCCGGTCCCGAGTTCGCCACGCACCTCACCTTCGCCCGCGGCCAGCTCACCTCCGACTGGGTCACGGCCGAACTGGCACCTGCCTGGCAGGTCCAGGGCGTCATGGAGAACCCGCTTCCGGCCTCGTCCCCCGGCTGGTGGGGCACCCCGAAACTCGTCGAGTTCGCCGCCGGCATCCCGGACCTGTCCGTGCTCTACCAGCTGGTCGCCTCGGTCCGCCGGGAGGAGTGCCGCTGGTGCGGCCTCGAACTCATCGGCGACCGCTGCGGCTTCTGCGCGGCACCGCTCACCGCACCGCCGCCGCCCGCGCCCGCGAGCACCGCCCGTTCCAGACCCTGATCACTCGAACGCACGAATGAATGAAGAACGGCGAGGTAGGTAAGGCCCATGAACTCACGCCAGCGCCGCGGCGTCATCCTGCTGCTCCTGTCGGTCCTGTGCGCACTGGGGGCCTTCGCCGGAGTCCTCGTGGTGATCGGCGATGTCAATTCCAAGGTCGGCGCCGAGGTCGTCGCGTACCGGGCCAAGGGCGACATAGCCCCGTACAGCCCGCTGTCGGCCGGGCAGTTCGAGGAGGTCAGGATTCCCGAGCGGTGGCTGTCCGACACCGCCGTCTCCGACCTCGGCACGCTCAAGGACAAGATCGCGCTCACCACGCTGAAGAAGGGATCGCTGCTCCAGGCGGACATGTTCGTCGACCGGCCGCAGCTGCAGCCCGGTGAGCAGGAGATCGCCATCATGATCGACGCGGCCACGGGCGTGGCCGGAAAGATCACCTCCGGCGCCAAGGTCAACATTCTCGCCACCTTCAAGGGCGCCAAGGACACCGAACCCTCGCGGTCGGTGATCATCGTGGCCAACGCCCGGGTCCTGGGCGTCGGCAAGCTCACCGCCCTGGACAAGGACAGCGACCGCAAGGGCCCCGCCGAGGCCGTTCCGATCACCTTCGCCCTGAGCACCAAGGACACCCAGCGCGTCGCGTACGCCGAGTCCTTCGCGGAGCACGTACGCCTGGCCCTGGTGGCCCCCGGCACCGACTCGGCGCCCGCCCCGGGCGACCGCACGTACACCCTCGACGGGGACAGGTGAGGCCCGGATGACCACCCGCATCCTCCCCGCGGTCGGCGACCCGGACGCCGCGCGCGCCATTGTGACCCTGCTCAGCCAGCTCCCGGACGCCGAGCCTGCCGCACCGGTCCCGGACGCGACCACGCTCCTGGACACCCTCGCCCGGCTGGCCGCCGACTCCATCGACGAACTCCCCGAGGTCGTCCTCGTCCACGAGCGGATCGGCCCGGTCCCCGCCCTGGAACTCATCCGGGAGGTCGCCCTGCGCTTCCCGGCGGTGGGCGTCGTCCTGGTCTCCTCGGACGCGGGCCCGGGGCTCTTCTCCGCCGCCATGGACTCGGGCGCGCGCGGCCTGATCGGCCTCCCGCTCTCCTACGAGGAACTCGCCGCCCGCGTCCAGGCCGCCGCCCAGTGGTCCGTGGGCGTACGCCGCCACCTGGGGCGGGGCGCGGCCGAGGCGTTCACGGCCGGGCCCGGCGGCCGGGTCGTCACGGTCACCGGAGCCAAGGGAGGCGTGGGCGCCACCTTCACCGCCGTGCAGTTCGCACTGGCCGCGGCCGCCTCGGGACGGCGTACCGCACTGGTCGACCTGGACCTCCAGGCCGGCGACGTGGGCTCGTACCTCGACGTGCAGTTCCGGCGCTCCATCGCCGACCTCGCCGGGATCCAGGACATCTCCCCGCGGGTCCTCCAGGACGCCGTCTACGACGACGCCTCGGGCCTCGCGCTGCTCCTCGCCCCGGCGGACGGGGAACGCGGCGAGGAGGTCGACGACCGGGCCGCCCGGCACATCGTCGGAGCCCTGCGCGGACGCTACGAACTCGTCGTCGTCGACTGCGGCACCCAGGTCACCGGGGCCAACGCGGCGGCCGTGGAGATGGCGGACGTGGCGGTGCTGGTCACCACCCCGGACGTGGTCGCGGTACGGGCGGCGAAGCGGATGGTCCGGATGTGGGAACGCCTCCAGGTCCGCAAGGCGGAGGACACGGCGATGGTCGTCAACCGCTGGAGCAAGCACACCGAGATCCAGCCCGCCCTGATCGAGAAGATCACCAAAACCCGCGCCACCCGCACCCCGGTCCCGGCCGCCTTCAAGGAACTCCAGGCCGTGGTCGACGCGGGCCGCGTCCAGGACCTCGACAACCGCTCGACGGTGAAGCAGGCCCTGTGGACCCTGGCCGGCGAGCTCGGCCTCCTGTCGACCCCGGACCCCGCCCCGTCCGCCGCCACCGCCCCGGGCGCCTCGCTCGCGGTCCGCGCGCCGGGCCCGGTGGCCCGCCTGCGCCGCGGCCGGGAGGGCTGACAGATGCCCGCCCGCAGGCCGGGGCGCGGGGACCGGGGCCAGGTGGCGATCGAGTTCGTGGGCACGGTGCCGCTGATCCTGCTGCTCGTGGCGGCGGTGTGGGAGTGCGTACTGATCGGGTACGCCTTCTCCCTGGCGGGCAACGCGGCGGACGAGGCGGCGCGGGCGGGGGCGGTGCGCGGGGACGGCGCGTGCACGGCGGCTGCGGGTGAGCACATCGCGGCCACCTGGAAGATGACCAGCGAATGCGGCGTCTCGGGGGACATCTACCAGGCGAAGGTCACCCTCCGGATCCCCGTGTTCTTCCCGGGACTCGGCTTCGGCGCCATCGACGGCACCGCCGGCGCGGCCATGGAGAGGGAGGAGAACTGACGTGAACCGACGTGCGCGCTCCGACCGGGGCCAAGTGGCCATCGAGTACATCGGCTTCGTGCCGATCCTGCTGTTCGTCGCCCTGTGCGGGATCCAGCTGGGCTGGGTGGCGTACGTCCACGAGCAGGCGGACACGGCCGCCCGTACCGCCGCGCGTGTGGAGGCCCGTAACGGGAAGGGCGGTGAAGCGGCGGGAGCGGCGGCCGTCAGAGCCGGACTCGCGCCGGACGTCAAGGTGTCCAAAACGGCGGATGCCGTCACCGCGGTGGCGACGATAAAGATCAACGCCATCATCCCCGGACTCGACATAGAAGACGCCACAGCCACGGCGGTCATGCCCAACGACGACCCGAAGGTGACCGGACCATGAGCCTGCGTTCCCGGGTCAACACCCCCGACGACCGGCACAGCCCGCGCGAGGACGGGCGCCTGGTCTCCTCCTACCGCGCCAAGCTGCTGGAGGAGATCGACCTCGCCGAGATGTCCGCGCTCGCGCCCGCCGAGCGCCGGGCGCGCCTGGAACGCGTACTCGGCCACATCATCAGCCGCGAGGGACCCGTCCTCTCCACGGCCGAGCGCGCCCAGCTGATCCGCCGCGTCGTCGACGAGGCCCTCGGGCTCGGTGTGCTCGAACCGCTCCTCGAAGACGCCTCCATCTCCGAGATCATGGTCAACGGCCCCGACCACATCTACGTGGAGCGCGCCGGCCGGGTCGAACAGCTCCCCATCCGCTTCGCCTCCCACGAGCAGCTCATGCAGACCATCGAGCGCATCGTCTCCACCGTCAACAGGCGCGTGGACGAGGCCAATCCCATGGTCGACGCACGCCTCCCCAGCGGAGAGCGCGTCAACGTCATCATCCCGCCGCTCTCCCTGACCGGCGCCACCCTCACCATCCGCCGCTTCCCGCGCGCCTTCACCCTGCACGAGATGATCGCCCTCGGCTCGCTCGACGAGCAGATGCTCCTCCTGCTCTCCGGCCTCGTCGCGGCGAAGATGAACGTGATCGTCTCCGGAGCCACCGGCACCGGCAAGACCACCCTCCTCAACGCCCTCTCCGGGCTGATCCCGGAGGGCGAACGCATCATCACCATCGAGGACTCGGCCGAACTCCAGCTCCAGCAGGCCCACGTCATCCGCCTCGAATCCCGCCCCGCGAACGTCGAGGGCAAGGGCCAGATCACCATCCGCGATCTCGTCCGCAACTCCCTGCGCATGCGCCCCGACCGCATCATCGTCGGCGAGGTCCGCGGCGGCGAAACACTCGACATGCTCCAGGCGATGTCCACCGGCCACGACGGCTCCCTGGCCACCGTCCACGCCAACAGCTCCTCGGACGCCCTGATGCGCCTGCAGACCCTCGCCTCCATGTCCGAGGTCGAGATCCCCTTCGAGGCTCTTCAGGACCAGATCAACAGCGCGGTGAACGTCATCGTCCAGCTCACCCGCTTCGGCGACGGCTCGCGCCGCATCACCGAGATCTCCGTCCTCGAATCGCACGGCCGCGAGCCCTTCCGGATCACCACGGTCTGCCGCTTCGGGGCACAGCCCATGGGAGCGGACGGGCGCGTCCGCGGCTACTTCGAGTACTACCCGCTGCCCCGCCGGATCGCGGAACGCCTCTACATGAACAACCAGCCCATCCCGCAGGCCTTCGGCGTCGCGCCGGAAGACCCCCTGACCGCCCGCATCACCCGGACCGCCCTGTGAACCCCTACATCCTCGCCACCCTCGGCGCCACGCTGCTCGCCTGCGTCCTGGTCGTCGCAGGCCTCCAGGCCTACCTCGCCGGCCGCGCCCAGCGCGCCGCCCTCATCGAGCGCCTCTCGGCGAGCGGTGTCCCGGAGCCCGCCGGCCGCCGCCGCCGCTTCCGGACGGTCGACCGGCGGCTGCGCAGGACGCAGCTCGGCCGCCGTATCGAGCTGAAGCTGGCGACCACCGGCCTGGACCTCACTCCAG
>NZ_JBSGZP010000230.1:0-10199 GCF_053611065.1 Streptomyces sp. NPDC054840 | reverse complement strand
ACTCTGTACCGGCCAGGTGGGTTGCCCGAGCGGCCTAAGGGAACGGTCTTGAAAACCGTCGTGGCAGCGATGTCACCGTGGGTTCAAATCCCACACCCACCGCCAGGTCAGAGAAGTAGCAGGTCCGAGGGCGGGTACCCGAAGCGGGTGCCCGCCCTCTCTGCTCATCCTGTCTCACCTTGATGCACCCGTATCCCGCTGTTGACCAGCGCGTATCGGCCATCTGTGGGCCAGGATCACTACGCTAGAGCTGCGCACTCCTAACGTCGCGCCGCCGAGCTACGTAGCGGAGCGGGGCCCAGATCGGCGCGGCGTTGACCAGGACCGCGCCATAGAAGCCGAATTCGGACCACATGTCGAGCTTGCTGTCGATGTGTCCGGTGCCACCCAGTCGGAGGGGCGCGGGGCGGACTCCGGCATGAACTCCGTGGACAGCGGCTGGGGAGGTGGGCTGCGAGCCTTCGCAGATGGGCCCCACGACCGCATCAGGGGTTCTGGACCGTCGAGGAGCGCCAGGAGTGGCGCCTTATCGGCGAACAGGCCGGGGCGGCCGTGGCGCTGCGGTGTACCTGCCTGCCACCCATGACGGTTCGTCAATGCGCTCCCACAGCCTTTGCGCACGCCCGCCATGACCGGTGAAACCCACAGGTGGGAGCCCCGTCGCCTTCGGCTCCGTCTTTTCTCCGCCCCCGCCCAGATCGTCACCGACCGTGATAACCGGCGCCCTGGTACGGCTCGCAGCTCTGCCGAGCCCCGGTGACCAGTACTCTTCCGGCCCTGCATACAGCACGATCCCGACCGGATACGTGGAACCTGGCCCCCACCCGACGCGACAGCCGGGCCATCATGGCCACCACCAACCCGAACAAACCGAAACGGCCCACGGAAGAAACCGACGGGCCGTCACGAAAGATCGAGGCTAGAGCTGGCAGAAGTGGATGGTGTGGCTGTCGGTGGCTGTATAGAGGCCCTGGCAGGGCCGATCAGGCCGAATGACGGGCTATTGAGAGATTCGATGACAGAAGCGAGGATCTCGCAGCTGAAATAGGACAACGACCCTTTCGGCACCATGAGGGCTTCGTCGTCGGCATTGCCCGATTCTGGCACGCCGACAGCCGCGACCTTCGCTGCACTCCAACCTCACATCTTGCTCAAATTGCGTGTCATTTGCCGGCTGCGGTTCTACATTGATCTTCCGTACGTGAAAAGGGGCGACGCTCAAGCATCGACCCACCACCGGGAACTCTCCGGATCGACCCATTCGGAGATAGTTGAGCATTCACTCTTGTGTAGGCTGCCCAACTTACCACCCCGATGTAAGCTCGGTGCTTCCGGTTGTAGGCGTTTCCTGAACTGCATGATTACTTTGAGCCCTGCAGTTTTTTTATCTAGCAGATAAGAGGAACCAATGGCCAGATCGCTCAACCGCCTAACCCTGATCGGCGCTGCCGCCGTCACGATGATCGCCGTTACGGCATCGCCGGCCCTGGCTGCAGATCAAAACATGACCCTGAGCAACAGCCACGGTCGAATGACTTTCAACGATTCTGTAGATGTGTTCGAGATCTGTGACACGTCGGCGGACGGCCGCGGCGTCTCGGGAGGACTCACCCACAAGTACACCGGTGGTGTCTCTTACACCGAAACGGCTTTTACCCTTAGCGATGGGGGCGACGCCGGATGTGACAAAATAGGCTACAACGTCCAGGGCTGGCCTCACAACTACGCGATGTATTTCCAGTGGGACGGGGATGGCGCTCGTCAGTACACCGGATGGTTCACTGAGTAAGATCTCGGCCGAATGCCTGATAGGCGGGCTCAGATGCGCTACTCACGTTGGGTGAGGCATTTAATGGTCCGCCGTAGCGGAAAGCTCCGAAAGTCAAACTGATTCCGGATCGAGTCAGTTGTACGGCGGAAGCGATCGGTCCCCGCAGTCTCTTGCGACACCTCGCACGCTACGCCGAGGGGGCCGGTCGTTTCTCCGGCAATCGCGCCGACAGACGGATCGCGGCGGAGTTCTGCTAGCCTTCCAGCCCAGCTGCCGCAGTTTTCCGGCATCGTGCGTACGGAGGCGGCCCTCACCGTTCGGGACGGAGAGCAATCTATTCCGTTACCCCCGACCTCCTGGTGCTCGCGAAAAGGCGATGACGGCAACGTAAAATACGGGTCTTTCACCGATCAACCCGGCGGTGCAGCTATTGTGGAGCGAATTGCATCCTGTGGCTGCATCGCGCCGCACTGTTTCGCGTTCACCTGTAGCAGCCCATGGTATTTAATACGCGGAGGCCGGCGTGGATCGCCAGCACCGTATCGAATGTTGTAACTGTGCAGCACAGCGGTGTGTGACGAATTAGGTAGACGGGACTGTCGGCGGCCGGCGCATTCTGCTCCAGAGGCGGATTGGTAGCGGCGCAGCTCTCGGGGTGCACTTGATAATCGCGGCGGGCTGAAACTCGGTGACGGGCGGGCCACTGGGGTGATCTGCTCGGGGACAGCAGTTTCCTGTCGACCGGAGCCTGGGGGCTACATGACCCGGCGTGAGGAAAATGCTCAAAACGGCCATAGTCGCAGCGCTCCGTAGTCCCGAGTCGGAAGGGTTCGAAAGATAATTATGGTCGCCGATGGGAAGCAGAGTTTTCGCGAGTTTGTGGTGACTAGATCGCCGGAACTGCTCCATGTGGCCATGCTGCACAGCGGGGGCGACCAGCACGCTGCGGAGATCCTTCTGGAGAAGTCGTTGGTCAAGGCGGCCAGACGTTGGAACCGGATGGACGAGCCAGAGGCGTACGTACGGGAGATGCTCGGCCGCTGGCAGACCGGATGCCGGAAGCCGTTGGTGGCGGCGGTCGGCGACAGTACCGACGCGGGCGTGCTGCTCCCGGTTCATGGTGCGCCCAAGGTGGAACCTGAGCGGCGAGGGCATGGGGCACTGCAGGCGGACGCACCGGAGTCTCGACTGTCCGACCACTTTGTCGAGCAGGTGTACAAGTCGCTGCGGCGCCGCAAGGCGCGCAGCTTTGTGCTGGCCGGAGTGGTCGCGGCGATTGTCGCAGCGGGAGTCGCAGTGCCGCTGGCTACGGATGGCGGTGGTACACACGGGCAGCTCACAGGCGACTTCGACACCCCGGAGGTGGTGGCGCGTGCCAGCCAGTCGCCGCCGCAGGAGTTGGTCGCCGCCGGGCAGGTTGCCGTCTCGTCGTATTACACGACGAAACTCGTGGAGCAGTCAGACGGGAATGCGATCGGAACCTACGAGTGGAGCCTGCTCAACGCTGCTACCGAGCGGTATGAGAGGACCGACTGGGCCTGGCTCGATGTAGCCCCGGGAATGCAGACCGCCGCGGTGCTTGAACGCAATCTGCCGGTCGAACGGATCGGGCTGCTGAAGCTGGCCACAGGCAAGGTGGAGCGCTGGATAGAGCTCGACAAGAGAGTCGGCCATGTGCAGTTCTCGCCGGACGGAAAGCGCCTGGTGGCGACGACCTACAGCCTCAATCCGGACGGTCTCTTCATGGACACGTCGTACCGGTTGAATGGCCGGGTGGTACCAGGGCCGAAGCCGAGCCGCACCGGCTACTACGTCATCGATGTCGCCTCTGGCCAAGCCGACTTCGCTGAGCAGCCACCCAGGAGCAACGATCGTGAGGTCGGTCCTAGAGGTGGACGCCAGGACCTTCGCTGGAGCCACGACGGGAAGCTCCTGTGGGAGCCCATGGGCAACAAGGAGGGCGGCATCTACTACGACGTGAACGGCAAGGAAATGCCACCCCCGGAGCAGGAATCATCCCTGCCCCCTCCGAGGGGCGTCCTATCCCGCGACGGAAGGCTGGTAACCGGTCCGTTCGTCGGAAAGGGCGGGCAGATCGTGTCCGAAGTACTGGATGCGAAGACCGGCCGGCGGTTCGCACTCGTACCCGGCCAGCAGCTACTGGCCTGGGCCGACGACAACCATCTCATCGCCTGGCGGTGCGACCCCAGACAATGCGATCCCGGCAGCGGGGAGTTCCGCAACCAGCTGCTCCTGGTGAGCCTGGACGGCAAGAAGACGATCCCGCTCTCCGGCTTCCGGGAGCCGACCCTGCGCTACGAGGGCCGTTGGACCCCGGTCCTCACCCGGCGCTGACCCGTTCGTAACTGGCCTCGCCGTTTCACTTGGTGCGGGAAGCGAGTTCTGGGCAGTAACGCGAAAGTGCCTTCCGAGCTGTCTCCGCTGACGGTGCGGGGTGGTCGGGCATACCGGAGCACGGTTGCTGGGATCTCGCCGATACGCCGGGTGCTGGACCGGAGGCGGTCCGCCCGGGCTCAGGCCCGGGAGGTAGCCTGGCTGCAGGGCAACGAAACTCGGTCCGGTATACCCGCGGTGAAGGCCGGCGGAGGCGAGGTGACCGGCCTGGTCCTGTACCTCGCTGCGACCCTGATCGCCTGCCACTCCGAGAAGGAAGCGGCCGCACCCACTACACAGGCGGGTTCGGGTTCCACCCGCTGCTGTACTTCTGACCAATACCGGCGAGGCGATGTCCGGCATCCTGCGGCCCGGAAACGCCGGAGCCAACACCGTCGCCGATAACGTCGCGGTGCTCGGCCAAGCCCTCGCGCAGTTCCCCGACGCCCACCGGCACGAGACCGACATTCTCATCGGCACATCGTTCACCGACGGCGGTTCAGTCCAGTTCCGCTGCCCGCCCGACAGCAGACAATCACGGTGTCTCACCACCCCCACCGAAACGATAGGGCTTCGCATGCAGGTCAGACCCTCAGTGGGTGCGGCCAGCGGAACCCTGTTGAAAACCGTCGTGGCAGCGATGTCACCGTGGGTTAAAATCCCACACCCACCGCAGCAGGTCAGAGAAGGTGCTGATCAGAAGGGGTGCCCCGAGAACGTGGCACCCCTTCGTCATTTGCCTTGCCTCACTGAACCGCCCTTGTACCGAGTGGTGGGCGTCGGCGATTGCGCGGGCGGCTTGCAGCAGGGCCGGGGCAACCTTTACTGCCGGAGCCGGAGCTCGCCCTGCGGCTGAGCGGCCACCCCCTCTACATCGCCGACGCCTCCCAGAAGACCGGCCGGCTCCGCCTTTCTCCCCTTTCCTGAAGCAGGCCCGGTCGCCGACCTGGGCTCGGCTTCCCCGTTCACGCCTCCCTACGTACGTACTCCGCCGGGGCAAGGCAGGCGAGGGGATTCCCGGCTTGCCGGTCCGGCGGGGGCGTGCCGGAGGAAGTGTGCAGGTCAGGCTGGGTTCGGGCGCAGGTTTTCGGGCGGCTCCGGGGAGGGCGGCCGGGGGTCTGAACGACGGCGTTGGGCCTTCCGAGTGGTGTTTGTCGGAAGATCGGCGCGGGTCGTGGGGGCGGTGCGGTTGCGGCCACATCATGACGAATGTATTCAGATCCGCCCGTCCGAACATCGTGAATCGAGGCACCTCGTCATGGCTCACCGCAGCATCCTCACGTCGATCTGGACCTTCGTCCTGGCCGCCCTGGCGGCCATCCTCTCCGGCTTCGGTCTCGCAATGAAGTCGGCTCCGGCCGTCGCCTCCACTCCCGCCGCCACCGCAGGGCCGGAGGCCACCGCGGTACGCCGGCCGGTCGTCGCGGCCCGGAGGACCTGGCGGGCGATGATGCGGGGTGGTTCGCTGCCGCCGACCATCAAGCAGCGGATCCGCGCCGAGGCGCACGGCAAGACCCCCTCCGTACGACGCTCCACCACCGCCGCGGCCATGGGCGCCGGGGCAGGAGCCGCCTCCCGCACGCCGGCCTCGTCCGCAGTGTCCGCCGCGACGCACACCGCAGTACCCGCAGCCGCAGCCGCAGTACCCGCAGCCGCCACCGGCGCCGCCGCCCCGGATGTGCTCGCGCTCGCCGCGTAGTCCCGTAGTCCCGTAGTCCCGTAGACCCGTAGACCCGTTATTCCGTAGTTCGTAGTCCGTAGTCCCGTATGTGAAGTCAACGCGAGCGCAGAGCAGTCGCAGGGTCCGGTTCGCAGGCGTACGCGTCACCGCCGGGCAGGAACAAGTGCAAGAGCAGTAGCGGTAGCAAGGGCTGGAGCAAGAGCAGTAGGCAGCATCCGTAGCCGGAGGACCAGCAGGAACAAGAGCAGCAGAACAAGAGCAGCAGCAGCCCGGTAACAGGCGCTGGAGCCCGGTCGGTCGTGACCGTGGATCGCGCTACGACGGTGCCCCCAGGGCGGGGCACGGATGGATCACCTCGGCTCGCGTCGGGGCGCGCAGGGGGCGTGAAGCTTGGCATTGCAGGGCCGCAGGCCCGGGAGACGGTGGGGTTCCCGGACGGCGCGGCCCTTTTCGGCATGTCCGGGACACGGCGGGGTGGCGTCGGCCGACAACGGCTCCTTCGCGAACGACGGATCGAATGCGAGCGTCGTCGGCATCGTGGCAGCGGTGTGGGCGGCGACAACAACGGAAACTCGTCCACCTCGCAGCAGGTGGCCACCGGTACCGGGGTCTCCAACCAGATCAAAACCGCCCAGGTGAACGGCTCGGCCCGCACCGCGATCGAACAGTCCAACTCCACCGTCGCGGTCAACTTCGTCCCCTGCTGGTAGTCGCCGCCTGAGCCGCTCCGATTCTTGAGGGCGCCCGTGCGACCGGACCGGCTGGGGTCCGGTAGCGCGGGTGCCTCGCGCATATCGCCCCCGCCTCCTTGACACCACAGGTGAATCTGACGGACAGTCAGGTTTCCTCGATGATGTGACGCCGGGAGGCCAGCGCCGTGCACCTCGCCCCGACCGAAGGCCAGTTGCGGCTCCGCACCGGACTGCGCGCGTACTTCCAGGACCTGCTGCCGGACGGCCTCCCCGATGATCCGGACCACCAGCGCGAGATTCTGCGCCGGATAGGCGCCGACGGGCTCCTCGGTCTCGGCTGGCCCGTCGAGTACGGAGGCCGGGGCCGCGGCGCCGACGAGCAGTTCGTCTTCTTCGACGAGGCCTACCGTGCCCGTGCCCCCGTCTCCATGGTCACGCTCAACACCGTCGGCCCGACCCTGATGAAGTACGGGACCGAGGAACAGAAGGACTACTTCCTCCCCCGGATCCTCGCGGGCGACATTGTCTTCGCCATCGGCTACTCCGAACCCGAGGCCGGCACCGATCTCGCCGCCCTGCGCACCCGCGCCGTCCGCGAGGAATCCGACTGGCTGATCGACGGGCAGAAGATCTTCACCTCCAACGCCCAGAACGCGGACTGGATCTGGCTCGCCTGCCGCACCGACTCCGAGGCCCCCAAGCACAAGGGCATCTCGATCATCCTGGTGCCCACCGACACCCCGGGCTTCTCCTGGACGCCGATCGACACCGTGGGCGGACTCACCACCACGGCCACGTACTACGACGGCGTCCGCGTGCCCGCAGGCCATCTCGTCGGCCCCGAGCACGGCGGCTGGGGCCTGATCACCAACCAGCTCAACCACGAGCGCGTCGCCCTCGCCGCCATCGGCATGCAGGCCGAGGACTTCTACGCGTACGCCCTCGACCACGCCCGTACCCCCGACCCGGTCACCGGTGACCGGTCCGCCGACCTCCCCTGGGTGCAGTCCCGGCTCGCCGAGGCGCACGCACGCCTGGCCGCCGTACGCCTCCTCAACTGGCGCCTCGTCCAGGACGTGGGCAGTGGCGCCCTGGCACCCGGCGACGCCAGCGGGGTGAAGTTCCTCGGCACCGAGTCCACCGTCGAGGTGTACCGGATGTGCCAGGAGGTGGTGGGCGAGGAGGCGCTGATCCGCGGGCCGGCTGCTTTCGCGGGCGGCGAGCTCGAACGGATGAACCGGGCCGCCCAGATCAACACGTTCGGCGGCGGGGTCAGCGAGGTCCAGCGGGAGATCGTCGCCATGATGCGGCTCGGCATGAAGGGAAGGAAGCGATGACGGGGGACGCGGATGCGGACATGCACGACGTGGACGCCGGCGCGGCCGAGGTCGAGGTAGCGGTCGAGGCCGCGGAGGCGGCGCGGTTCCACACACTGCTGGCAGCCTTCGAAGGACAGCCGGCCGCCACCGCGGGCCGGGGCAAGGACGCGGTCAACGAGCCGATGATCCGCCACTGGTGCGAGGCGATGGGCGATGCCAACCCCGCCTACACCGGGCCCGACGCCATCGCGCCGCCCACCATGCTCCAGGCCTGGACCATGGGCGGCCTCTCCGGCCACGCGGACCGCTCCTCCGCCTACGACGAGCTCCTCACGCTCCTCGACGGCGCCGGCTTCACCTCCGTGGTCGCCACCGACTGCGAGCAGGAGTACCACCGCCCCCTGCGCCCCGGCGCCGCGATCACCTTCGACGCCGTCATCGAGACCGTGTCGCCCCGCAAGACGACCAAGCTGGGCACCGGCCACTTCGTGACCACCCGCATGGACGTCCAGGCGGACGGGGAGCTCGCCGGCACCCACCGCTTCCGCATCCTCAAGTACGCGCCCGCCGCCCGGCCGGTGCAGCGGCCCCCGGCGCAGCGCCCGTCCGCCCGGCGCCCCCGCCCGGTGATCAACCGCGACAACCAGGGGTTCTGGGACGGGGTGCGCGATCACCAACTGCTGATCCAGCGCTGCGCCTCCTGCGCCGCCCTGCGCTTCCCGTGGCTCCCCGGCTGCAACGCCTGCGCGAGCCCCGACTGGGACACGGTCGAGGCCTCCGGCGCCGGCACGGTGTTCAGCTACGTCGTGATGCACCACCCGCCCTTCCCGGCCTTCGACCCGCCCTACGCGGTCGCGCTCGTCGAGCTCGCCGAGGGGGTCCGGATGGTCAGCAACATCACGGGCGTGCCCTACGACAAGGTGCGCATCGGCCTCCCCGTCCAGCTGGAGTTCCTGCGCGTCGACGACGACCTCGAACTCCCCGTCTTCAGAGGGAGCGAGGGCTGATGGACTTCCGTCCCACCGAGGAGCAGGCCGCCGCGGCCGGTCTCGCCGCCCGGATCTTCTCCGACCTCGCCACCCACGAACGCCTCGCCGGAGCCGGAACCGGCAGCGACGCCGAGCTGTGGAAGGCCCTCACCACGGCCGGACTGACCGCCGCGGTCGAGGAGATCGGCCTGCTCGGCCTGGTCCTGCTGCTGGAGGAACAGGGCCGCACCACCGCGCAGGTCCCGTACGCCGCCACCTGCGTGTACGGGATCCTCTCCGTGGCCGCGCACGGCAGCCCCGAGCAGCGCGCCCGGCTGCTGCCCGCCCTCGGCACGGGCGGGGCGGTCGCCACCGGAGCCTTCCCGGCGCGCGGCCGGATCGCCTCCGAGGGCGGCCGGCTCACCGGCACCGCCCCCGCCGTGCCGTGGCTGCGGGACGCCACGCACGTACTGGTCCCGGACGCGGGCCGGGCGCTGTGGCTCGTACGGACCGACGCGCCCGGCGTGCGGACCTCACCGGTGGAGACCACCGCCCCCTGGTCGGCGGGCCGACTGACGCTGACCGGAGCCGAGGGAGAGCGCCTCGGCTCCGACGGTGCGTACGAGGACACACTGGCCGCCGCCCGCACCGCCTTCGCCGGGCTCCAGACGGGCGTCTGCGCGGGCTCCCTGGCCCGCGCGGTGGAGTACACCTCCACCCGGGAGCAATTCGGCAGGCCGCTCTCCACCAACCAGGGGGTCATGCTGCGCGCGGCCGACGCGTACATGGACACCGAGGCGATCCGGGTCACCACCTACGAGGCGGCCTGGCGCATCGACCAGGGCCTCGGGGCCCACGAGCACGCGCTGACGGCCGCCTGGTGGGCCTCGGAGGCGGGCAAGCGGGTCGTGCACGCCGGCCAGCACCTGCACGGCGGCATGGGGGCCGACCTGGATCACCCCGTCCACCGGCACTTCCTGTGGGGACGCCAACTGGACGCCTACCTGGGCTGCGGCAGTGAGCTGCTGGCCGAGCTGGGGGCCTCGATCGCGGCGTCGCCCGCATTCGCTTCGACAGCCGAGGGAGAGCAGGCATGAACGTCGGCGACACGCTGCCGCCGCTGGAGATACCGGTCACCCGCACGCTGATCGTCGCGGGCGCGGTCGCCTCCCGCGACTACCAGGATGTGCATCATGACGCGGCGCTCGCGCAGGAGAAGGGCTCCCCGGACATCTTCATGAACATCCTGACCACGAACGGCCTGGTCGGACGGTACGTCACCGACCACCTCGGGCCGCGCGCCGTCCTGCGCAAGGTGGCCATCCGCCTCGGCGCCCCCAACTATCCGGGGGACACGATGACCCTCACCGGCAC
>NZ_JBSGZP010000229.1:0-10249 GCF_053611065.1 Streptomyces sp. NPDC054840 | reverse complement strand
GCTTAACGGATAGAGCATCTGACTACGGATCAGAAGGTTGCAGGTTCGAATCCTGCCGAGTGCACACAGATCAAAGGCCCCCTGGAGATTCTCCAGGGGGCCTTTGACATCAGCGGGTGACATCAACGTGTGAAGCCGGATCGATCAGGCAGCGGAGACTCCTCCCGAGTGTCACCCTCCTCCTCGCCGGATTCGTCAACGCCGAGTGCGTCGTCCATCCGGTCGGCGGCGGCCCGCAGCGTCGTCTGCATGACGTGCGCGTAGGTATCCAGCGTCATGGTGATCGTGCTGTGCCCTAGCGTCTCCATGATCGTGCGAGCGTCCACACCCTGTGCGAGCAGCAGTGAGGCGCAGGTGTGGCGCAGGTCGTGCACACGGACCCGGCGGACCTTGGCATTGCCACACAAGATCGTGAGCATCCGGTTCAGGCTGCGCGGATCGGTGGCGCGGCCGGTCGCTGTCGTGAAGATCAGCCCGCTCGGCTGGTGGGCGAGCGGCTGCCACTTCTCGCCGGCCACCTTCCGGGCCGTCTCCTGCTGCTTCTGGTGGGCGAGCAGCGCGTCCACGCACCGCTTGGGGAGCGACACCGTACGGATGGAGCGCGCCGTCTTCGGGGTGCCGAAGATCAGCTCTCGCCGGATTCGCTGGAGGTTGCGCCGGACCCTGAGCTGTCCGCCCACCAGGTCGACGTCCGACCACGTGAGTGCCAGGACTTCGCCGCGCCGCAGCCCGGTCGAGATCAGCAGGAGCCACAGCGCGTACAGGCGGTGAGGCCGGGCGGTCTTTAGGAGCATCCGCACTTCTGCCGCGTCCAGGGGGTGCACTTCTTCGCGCTTCACGGTGGGGGTCTCCACGATCCGGGCGACGTTGCGCGCCACGAGTTCTTCACGGACTGCCTGCTGGAGCGCCGAGCGGAGCACGGCGTGCACGTACTGGACGGTGCGAGCCGACGGCCGGCGTGCACAGCACCGACCCACCGCGCAGCAGGCCCGGTCCTCCTTGGCTCGCGCGGCATCGGCTCCCCGCATGCAGCAGAGACACCCCGCCTTGAAGCCAGCGAGGAACCGGCGTACGTCTGTGGGCGACAGCCGGTTGAGCCGCTTCGTACCGAGCGCGGGACGGATGTAGAGGCGAGACAGCCCCTCGTAGCTGCTGAGCGTCGCGGGCTTGAGGCGGTTCGGAGCGATGGCGGCGAGCCAGTACGTCAGGTACTCCCCGAAGGCCATGGAGGATGTCGCGGCCGGGATGCCTTGGCGGGTCTTGTCTTGCAGCTCGATGAGCTTGTCGCTCACCTCCTCGCGGGTCTTGCCGTAGACGAACTTCCGGACCCGAGTGCCATCCGGCCGGTAGACGTAGGCAGCCGCCTGGTAGCGGCCGTCCTTGCGCTTCGTGATGGTGCCTTCCCCATTGGCGCGCCTCTTGGCCATCAGGCAGCCTCCTCAAGCTTGTTGTGGATGTAGGTCTGGAGCGAGACGAGGGGGATGCGCCGTGCGCGGCCCTCGGTGTAGCTGGGCAAGGCACCCGAGCGCAGCAAGTCGTAGAGCTTGCTCCGGCTGAGCCGAAGGGCCTTCATGGCCTCGGGCACGGTGATGGCCTCATGGGTCGCGGGCAGCGTGAAGCTCAAAGCGGGCTCCATGTGGTGTGAGGCGGGGCGTACAGGCCCCTCGAAAAGTCGGCGACACAATGTCGTGGGTCGCGGACCATCGCGGACCACCCGGTCTGACCTGCGGTTTTCCGGGGATGGTGTGCGGACCATCGCGGACCGCCCGTGAAGGGCGTGGTCCGCGATGGGCGCGTTTCGAGGGTTGGTGAATGTGCAGGTCAGAGGGGGTGGTCCGCGTTGGTCCGCGACCCGGCGGAATGTAGGCCGAGTACTACGCCGGGGAGGGGCGCAGGGTGATGCCGGTGTAGGTGCGGACGCGGATGCCGCCGTCTCGGGGTCGGGTGGTGGTGAGTTGGGGGACGACGGATTGGAGGTTGCGGCCGAACATCTGTTTCGTGCCGGCGCGTACGCCGTTGTCCTCGGCCCACTCGCGCCAGACGTTCCACAGGGCGTCCACCTGTACTTCGCAGGCGGGGCCGGTGGTGCAGCGTTCCCGGACGAACGCGCTGGTGGGGGATGCGGTGTCCTGCATGATCATGACCGCCTCCTGGGAAGACTCCGGCTGGGTGATCCGGCCGGTGCGCTCCAGGCGGGCCAGTCCTTCGAGGGCCCAGTTGAGGATGCCGGGCATCTCGGCGGCGAGCTTGGCGTCCAGGCCGGTGTCCTCCCGGCCGAGCCAGGACACGGTCAGGTTCAGCACGATGAACCTGCGGGCGATGACCCCGGAGGAGTCTCCGAAGGAGGGCAGTTCGTTGGTGAGGACCATGAGCCGGGTGGGGAGCTTGCCGGTCCAGATATCGCGGAACTTGCGGTCGATGTCGATGGTGTCCTCGCCGGAGATGGTCAGCAGCCGCTCCACCACGCCGCTGTCGTTCCCGGACAGGCGCGCGTCGGCGATGACGGCGAGCGGCTTACCGATCAGGGAGGCCAGCCCGAAGTTCGTGCCCAGGGCCGAGAGGGGCGGGCCAGCAATGTTCTCCTCGCCGACCATCTCCTTCATGACCCGGGCGATGGTGCCCTTCCCGGAACGGGTCGGACCTTTCAGGAGCAGGATCTTCTGTTGGTCGGTCCTGCCGGACAGGACGTAGCCGAACCATTCCTGCAGGGCAGCGATGGACGCGGGGTCGTCGGGCCACAGCTCGTGCAGGAAGCTGTCCCAGTTCGGGGCGACGGCCTGCCGGTCGTATTCGAAGGGGACGGCGACGATGTTGAAGAACCCGGGGGTGTGAGGCAGTAGCGCTCGGTCCCGGATCCGCAGCAGCCCGTTCTGGCAAGCGACGATCGGGCTGCGGTCCGCCGCGGCTTTCTCCCGGTCGATCCAGGAGGGGGCGTCCACCTCGGTGGGCAGGAGGGTGACGGCGAAAAGGGCGTCCAGGAGGTTGCCGAGCTTGGTACGGGTCGGCGCCCAGTCCCGGACCTCGGGCAGACCGTCCTTGTCGAGTCCGGCGACGTAGGTGGCGTGCTCCAACTGCTCGTACAGCCGCTTGCGCATCAGCAGGTCCTCGAACTCACGCCAGCAGGTACCCGTCCAGTGCATCCACGATCCCCGCCACCGCCGGCACAGCAGACGGCCCTGCTCGTCCTCCCAGCCGGGCAGGATCCGGCGTGCGACAGCCATGGGGTTGCTCGGAGCGGGCAGCTCCTCGGCGAGGCTCATGCGGCCTTCCTCCCTTCCTGCGGGGTGATGTGCGGGCAGTCGGTGCGGTGCTGCTCGTGGTCGGCGATCAGGGCGAGCGCCCGCCGCTGTCCGGCGGCGAACAGGTCCCTCCCGCACGCACACCAGGACCGGACGGACGGGGTCACGCCGCGTCCGGGGGCGGTGATGTGGAGCCAGGCGACGGGGCGGCGCCCGTCATCCCAGCGCGGGTCAGAGCGAAGGGCAGAAGGGACGCCTTCGGCGACGACCTTCGGCGCGCCACTCGCGTCGAGGGTGGGGGTCGGTTCGGCGGTGCGGGGGCCGGTGGTCACGATGCCCTCACCGCAACCGCGTTGAAGCCGTTGGCCACCGCACGGGCGGCGTACTTCTTGGGCACGCCGACGGCGACGGCCGCGTCGATGATCTGCTGGCCGAGGATTTCCAGCCCACACGGGCCGGGGCATGCGGTGTGCTGCTTGGCAAGGAAGCGGGCCACTCCGTACGCCGCGCTGCCCGCGCCCTGCTCGCGGCAGGCAGAGACCCTGGCGAGACCACGGTGCAGCCCGGTCCGGACGAAGGTGTCGCTGTGGCGGCAGCCGGTGGCGACGGACCGGTCCCAGGTGGCACAGGCGGGCGACGAAGAGTCCACCTCCCCGCGCATGGGCTGGGTGGTCTCTTCCTTGACGATCAGCGCGCGGACGGCATCCGGCAGGACGGTCATGTCGCCCAAGCCGGGCCCGTACCAGCGGGCGTAGACCATGAGGGACTTGATGTCGACGCCGGGCCGGACCCCGTTGGCGGACTGCATGGCGCCCCGGTAGATCCAATGCTCCCCACGCGTCGTCGGCAGGGCCCTGGTCGCGGGAAGCGTCTGGCGGGCCCACCTGACGGCGTCAGCGTTGTCGAGATCGACGACGGTGTAACCGCCCCCGCCGGGGTGGTAGGCGACCGCTCCGGCCTGCTGCCAGGCCCGAGCCCACGGCGGTGAAGTCAGGACTGCGGGGTCGGTGGTTGCTGCGGCCCAGGCGTGGCAGGGGGCAGGGCACTGGCAGGGCCCGGCGGCCTTCATGTGCGGGCGGTCGCCGCAGGCCGAGCCGACGCAGGCCGGGCAGTTTCCGACGGGGAGCTTGCCTTCCCGGAGCGGCAGAACGGGCAAGCCGAATCCGGCGAGCCAGAGCGCGGTCTGCAGGTGGCCGGTCGCGGCGCTCATGCGGCCACCGCCACGGTGTTCAGGTGGGCGAGCACCTGGCGGCCGATCCAGTGGGTGTAGGCCGGGGGGATGCATTCGCGGATGCCGTCGCGGTTCATCCAGGGGACGTCCATGTCGGCGCGGACGTAGGGGACGTTGGAGAAGTTGCCGACGGCGTGGTACCAGTCGCCCTCCCGCAGCGGGCGGCCCATCTTGGTGAGGGGGGCGGTGTGGGGGTGGTGGGCGGGCGGGGTGAGGGTGAAGCCTCCGCCGGTCTCGAAGAGGCGGTGGCGGTAGGTCCGCATCCCGAACACGGCCGCGCACAGCACCACCGGGTCCCGCAGCTCCGGAGCTGCCTCGGTGACGTTCTCGATGACCCACGGCCGGCCGGTGGCCTCCAGTGCCTGCCGGACGGGGGCGATGAGGTCGGGGTGTTCGCGGCCCTGGATCTTCTGCGTGCGGGAGTAGCGCTGGCAGGGCGGGGAGGCGTGGATGAAGTCGAAGCCGGCGCCGAACTCGCGGATGAACGCGACGGCGTCGCCCTGGTGGAAGCCGAGCGGGTAGCGGGTCTGTGCGGTGAGGTCGACGCCCGAGACGTTGAATCCGGCCCAGTGGTAGCCCATGCCAGCGCCGCCCTGGCAGCAGAACGCGTCCAGTAAGCGCGGCTGGTGCTCTCGCCGGATGTCGGTCGTGTGGGTCATGCTGGTCTCTCCAGTTCTTGTGTGTGCTGGATGAGAGCGGCCCCAGTCATTGGCGTGCGGGGGCCGCTCTCGGCATGTCGGATGGGTAAAGCGGAATCCCTGCCGCAGATGGGTCAGGGAGGCGTGAGCACCCCTGCGGGGGCATCTGTGGAGGGGGTTTCGGGGTGCTGACCTGCGGCGCCTCCCTGCCTCCCTGGCAGATCATTTCCGCAGGTCAAGCCCAGGGAGGCAGGTCAGGGAGGGGCTCAGGGAGTTCTCCCTGCCTCCCTGACGTGTGTGGGGTCGCCTCCCTCTACTCGGCGACGGAAGCGGAACCGTCCTCGGGGCGGTTGGTGAGGGCGCGGGTGATGCGTTCGCGGCCGATGACCATGCGGCCGTCGGACTTGTACGGCTCGGCGCCGGTGCCGTCGAGGACGCGCTTGAGGTCGATGAACGACCACCGGCCGTACGCCTTGCCGTTCAGCGCGGCGAGCCGCTTCAGCACTTCCTGGGTGAGGACGCGGGCTTCGGTGCCGAGGACGGTGAGGATGTCCGCGAGCGGGTCGTACCCGTCCACGTCCGCGACCGTGTGCGCGGTGGTGATGCCATCGCGCAGGGCCTTGGCGCGGTCGGCGACTTCGGCGGCCTGCTCGTCGTCGATGTAGTGGGTCCGTACGGTGATGGAGGTCTGGCCGGCCGGGATGGTGATGCCGCCGGAGGCGACCACGATGGTTCCCTTATCGAGGTCCTGGCGGAGCAGGTGGGGTGCGGCGCCGCCGTCGACGGCCTTGTCGCCGAGGGCCATGCGGGCCTGGGATTCGGTGCCCAGGACTAGGGAGATGCGGGTGTGGGCGCCTTCGCGGACGAGCTTGGGAAGGTTCTGGTCGGTGGGGTCCTGCGTGCCCTCCCACAGCAGCACGTCCACGGCCCGGCCCTGGTTGTGGATCTTGCGGACGGCCATGAAGTACCGGCTGGTGGCCTTGGAGCCGCCGTAGGGGCGCTTGTCGTCGCCGACGGCCGGGCACATGAACGCGACCTGCGCTTCGTCCACGATGCCGATCAGCGGCGTGAACACGGTCCCGGGCGGCATCTGGATGCGGCGTTCCATCTCCGCGACCAGCTCTTCGACCATCTCGGTCGCCTGGATGACGTGCTCGTCGGTCGGCCCTTGGATGAGGGTGGTGGCGAGTCCGTCGAACATGTTCCAGTCGCCCACGCCCTTGAGGTCGGCGATCCGGAACTCCACCGTCTTGTCCAGAGCGGCCCACAGGGCCAGTGCGCGCAGGGCGGCGGTCTTGCCCTGGTTGGACAGGCCCGTGATCAGCAGCATGCGCTGGTACAGGCTCAGAGCGGCGACGTCACCGCGCAGGTCCTGGCCCCACGGAGCCTTGCCCGTCTTGTAGTTCGCGGCCGTCTTCGTGTCGGTGACCAGCGGGGAAGGACCGATCGGCTCATCGAGCGCTCCGGAATCGGCGATCCACAGCCGCACCGTGCGCGCGGCGGCCGGGAGGGTGATGAACACCTCGTGTTCGTGCCGACCGAGGTTCTCGGCGAGCTTTCGGCGGCGCTCCTGGACTTCTTTGGTCGAGACTCCGGAGGGGAGGGTGGCGTCGACCTCGACGCCGCATCCGGCGATCCGGATCGGGCCGAGCATCGCCGCGCCAGCGTCGCCCATCTCCTTGATGGCCTTCCGCATCGGCGCGATCCCCAGGTCGCGCAGGGCGGTGACGACGATCGACGGGGTGATCGGGGCGCCCGAGTCGTCACGCTGCTGCGCGGGCAGGGCCCACTGGGGTGCGGTCTGGCGCTGCCGGCCGACTCCCCACAGGGCCAGTAAGGCCAGCCACGGGCCGACCGTGACGGCAGGCCCCCACACGACGGTGGCGATGTGGACGATCGCTGCGATCGCGTCGATCACAGCGGTGATCGGGGCGAGGATCCAGGTGGCGTCCTTGTTGGCTATGGCCAGCACGATCCCCAGCAGCAGCAGGCCCCCGACCGTGAGGCCCGCCCCGTACGCGGCGCTCTTGACGGCGTCCTGGGGGGCTTTCAGCAGGTCCATGCGGCGGTGGTGGCGGGCGGCGCGGAAGCGGGTGAGGCGGTCCTCCCACTCCTTGGCTTCCTCGAAGTTCCCCGCGGCTTCCGCCGCGCGGATCATCCGCTCGTACCGGGATCCGGTCCGCCCGTCCCATGCCCGCTTGGCCGTGATCCGGGTACCGCCGAGCACGTACATGCCGTGCCGGGCCACCAGCCGGGCTGCTGTACGGGTCCGCTCGTGCGTGACCACGACGCGCAGGCCGTGGACGGAGCGCTTCCACACCCGCACCCGCCGAACCGCATCCGGGGCCGGGGCGGCAGGCGGCGTGTCGGGGGTGTCGCCCGGGAGTGCGTAGGTGCCGGTTGTGGGGTCCTTGAAGAGGGGGACGACGTTGTCGGTCATGCTGAGAACTCCTGCTCTCGCTGACAAGCGGATGGGTAGGGCCGGGGCGGCCGGCGTTCTTTGGCGAGAGGGACGGCCGCCCCGGGGCACAGCTACTTGCCGTTCTTGGCCCTGGCCTTGCGGGCGGCCTTCTCGGCCTCCGCCTGCTCGGCGGCCTGTCGGGCCTCGCGTTCGCGGGCGCCGTCGATGATCCGCTCGACCTTGCGCTCCAAGTCGCCCTGGTGGACGGTCTCGCTGGCGATCCCGCGCTTGGCCATCCGGGCGATGTACCAGCCGATCTGCGCGGTTTCCTTCGCGGTGAACTTCGGGTCCTTCGCCATCACTGGACTCCTTCCGGGGCCGGGCTGTCCGGCTCCCCTCACCACCCGCACAGGACGGGTGGATCGGGCAACCGTCAGCCGCGTCGGCGGCGGGCCTTGCGCACGTTCTTCACGGCCGCTGCACCCTGCGGGCTGCCAACGGACTTCACGACCGTGTGCACGCACCAGCCCAGGACCAGGGCGAGGAAGGCCAGGAACGCGAGGTTCGCCGCGATGGCGGTGAGCGCTCCGATCAGCAGCGGGCCGAAGTAGACCCCGGCGGCGACTGCGCCAGCGCCGACGCCGGAGCCGAGCGCGATCCGCTGGACGGTGCGGTCCGGGGCCGCTTGGTGGATGTGCTGGTGGACGACCTGCGGTCCGGCGTAGGTGGCGGGCAGGTTCTCGGCGTAGACGTGGGTCCCGTCCGGGAGCTGTACGACGCTGGGCGGTCGGACTGGTTCGGGCAGGTGATTCATGGTCATCTCCCGTCAGAGGCTTCGGGGTAGGCACAGGGCACGCACATGCCGAGTGAGGCCGGGATGACGTATCCGGCGTCGGTCCGGCATTCGGGGCAGGTGCGGCGGGCTGTGTTGGCCTTGGCGAGCGCAGCCGTCTTGGCCGGGGTCATCGGCCGGACCGGCTTCGCCCGGTCCACGCGGTAGAGGAAGGCGGTCAGCGGGTCGCGCCGGAAGCGGGGCCGCAGTATTTGTCCGGCGATGTCCTGACCGCCGGGCCGCAGACCCAGGGCCCGTAACTGACGCCGGGTGGCCAGCCCTTCCGGGGCGAGGCGCCACGGGAAGGTGGGCAGGCCGTGGACTCTTCCCAGCGGATCGAAGCAGTCGGCGAACCTCAGGCTCATCCGGCCACCGCCGCCGCGCTGTCCCGCTCGCGCTCCGCCTTCAAAGCCTCACGCACGACCCGGGCCTTCGCCGGCGACGTACGCAGGGCCTTGCGGATGCCCTCACCGGTCAGTTTCTCGACCGGCCACGACTCCGTCAGGCTCCGAGCCTCGGCCAGCAGCTCGATGTCCGTGCGGACCGGTCGACTCGATCGGGCAGCAGCCGGTACCCGACCGGTCGCCCGACGAGGACGCGTCGACTCGGCCGCAACCGCGAGCTGCGGCCGGGCCTCGATCGGCTCGACCACCGGGACGGGGGAAGAGTCCACCCACACGACCGGGGCCTTCTCCTCGACCGGCGATTCGCCCTGCTCAGCCATCGACCGATTTACATCGATCTGAGCCGATTCCTGCGTGCCCGGGGTGACTGCTGGTCGGTGGTGGAGGACCTTGGCGACGAGGTCGGAGCCGAAGTAGATCGACCCGACCGGCAGCGACGTCGCCAGCAGTACGAGCGCCCAGTTCGTGTAGTCCCCGTCGGCCAGTCGACTCCAGCCGATCGACTCGGCGTGCAGCTCGGGCAGGAGTCCGTGGACGTAGTTCAGGACCAGCGAGGCGAGCGTGTAGCCGGCCAGCACCCGCAGGGCGAACTTGCGGGCGTCGTCGGTCAGCACGAGCGCGGCGACCAGGGCCAGGGCCATCAGGCCGTCGACGACGAACGGGTAGAGCGTCGCCGCGGTGTCGTCGGCGCCGATGGCCTTGGCGATGTCGCGCAGGGCGTTCCAGGAGACCCGGAACGCCATGCCGACCACGACCACCAGGGCGAGCACGAGCAGCGTTTTGGCCTTGCGGTTCACCGGGCGACCTCCTCGTCGTCGTCGAGGTCGCCCGGAACCCAGATCCACGACTCGCCCATCCCGTCGTCACCCCGGTCCGGATTGGCCTGCGGTCCGGGGAAGGATGGAGTGGCGGGTTCGACGGCCGGCCGGGAGCGGAAGAGTTTCCGAAGGATCCTCATGCCGCACCGTTTTCCAGCGGCCGGACCTTGACCGCGCCCAGGAGGAGCACCCGTACCGGGTGCGGGTGGTAGTCCGGGCCGGTGTGCTCCGTCCACTCCCACTCGGCGCCGTCGGCGAGGACGAAACCGAAGTACGCCAGAGCGTCCCGGCGCTGGTCGAGGGTCGGGACCTCGGTGGTGGCCGGCCAGTTGAAGGTGGGCCACTCACTGACCAGACCGGACATGGCCACGTACAACTGCCAGCACGGGCCGGCCGTCCGATCCGGGAACGTGGGGCCGCAGCAGCGCAGGGACAACTGCGCCCCGAAGATCTGCTTGCTCATGCCGCATCCCCCGAGACCGTCGATCCGGCGATGCGGTTGGCCAGGTCCCTCCGGGCCGCCAGGACCCGGTTGCGGGCCCGGCGGATCCGACGGACGTCGACCTCGGTCGGGGTCCGGTCGATCGTCATGATCTGAGCGTCGAGCAGCTCGACATCCGCCTGGATGAGCGGCATCTCCTGCTCGATCGAATCCAGCTCCGCGTCCGACGGCTCCAGGCCGTCGG
>NZ_JBSGZP010000228.1:0-10281 GCF_053611065.1 Streptomyces sp. NPDC054840 | reverse complement strand
CCCCAGTACTGCGCGCGGCGGGCCAGGCGTTCGGCCTTCCGCTGCGCGAGCTTCTTCGGGCGTGCCGGCGGCTGCTGCCAGGGGCTGAGGCGGGGATCGTTCATCTGTGCCTTGGCTCCTTCCGGGACTCACCGTTCGAGGAGGGGCAAAGCCTCTGCATGTCAGTTGTCGATCTCGGCGATGAGCATCTGACCCCAGCGAGCGGTGCGGCCATGCCGTCGTCCGAGCTCGGCTCCGGTCAGCGGCTGGCCGTCCTCCTTGCTCTCCAGGTACTCGGCGACGGCCGCCTTGCGAGGGTCCGGCTTCGCCCCCGCCTTCGCCTTCTTCGTGGGCGAAATCCGCGCACGCCTGGGGGGCGAAGTCTTCGCCTGGGAAGGGCGCGAAATTTCGCGCCCGGTCAGGGCTGCCGCGAAGCCGAAGACTTCGCCGTGGACGGGGCTGCGACCTGCGACGTTCGCCTCATCGGGATGCGAAATTTCGCTGCCGATCAGGGCGAAGTTTTCGCCTTCATCAGTAGACGAAGTCCGGGGCGAAGAGGCAGCGCCGGCAGTCAGCTCCAACGGACGTCGGCGGTGGAGTTCACGCGCCTTGTCCTGACGCATGATCTCGATGTCGAAATCGGTGGAGACTTCGCTCATCTGGAGCTCGGCACCCATCTCTCGGCGCCGCATCGCGATGCGATGCTTCGCTTCCTCGAAGGCCATCCCCCGCTCCATGGCGGCAAGCGTGTGCTGCTCGTCTTCGGTGAGGGCGGCCGGGTCTCGCATGTCGGCCAGGGCGAAGGCCCACACGATCTTCGCGCCAACCGGGAGGAGGGGGCCGGCCACAGCCATGGCGATGACGTCCCTCTCGATGCCATGCCAGGCGAGGAGCCCGGCGACGGCAACGAGGGCGGCCCACCCGACCAGGGGTACGGCCCAGGCTTTACCGCCGAGGCGGAGCCGACGGGCTTCGGCGAGGATCACGGAGGCCCAGATGACGTCGGCGCCGGCAGCCACGGTCGCACCGATAAGGCCGGTACCGAGGAGGTCGACCAGGCTCCATGTCGTCCAGGCGAGGGAAGCCAGCGACAAGGCCGCAGCTGGGTAGATCAGCGGGGAGACCTTGCGCAACCTGCTGGCGTTCATGGGCGGAACGTCCTTTCTGGTAGCCGGTACCGATCAGGCGGCGTCGGCGTAGCGGCGCGTTCGGAGGGCGTCGAGCTCGTCCTTGAGGCTGGCCTCACCGTGCTTGGCGAGTTCCTTGGCGTCGGCGATGACAGCAGCCTTCGCCTTGCTGTCGCCCTTGATGTGGGCGGTCAGGTAGTCGGCGACGCCGGCAGCGTCCCTCCAGCAGAGTTCCTCCTGGCGGGTGACGGGGAGGCTGGTGATGGTGGCGTTCATGACGGGTGGTCCTTCCGGTGGTCAGGCGGGATGGTCCTCAGTGGTGGAGTTCGTTCTCGCAGCCGCCGTCGAGGTAGGGCTGCTCGGTGATGCGGCCGTCGAGGTCGGCGTGGATCTGCGTGTCCTCGGAGTGGCAGCAGGTCCACACGGTGCTGAGGTTGGTGTAGGGCCGCTGGTTCATGACGGTGCCGCAGCAGACGGGCGGGGCGTCGGGGGTGATCGTGTCGCCGGTTGAAAGGTCGCTGATGGCGGGTCCGGGCATGGCTGTGCCTTTCCGGTTGGTCGTGCCGGGGGCTAGCGGGTGACGGTCCAGCCGTGGTCGGCCTGGCGGCGGATCATCCCGGCGGGGGTGTGGAGCTGGCCGGCCGTGACGCCGATGCCGAGGTCGTCGAGGTTGTCGAGCAGGACCACAAGGCGGGCGGCCAGTGTGCGGGCCTGCTCCTCGCGGCGCTTCAGGTCTTCAGGAGTGCTGGTGAACACGGGCGCTCCTCAGCCGCGGTGGGTGTGCTGTTGCCCGGTACCGAGGGCGCCAACGTTGTTGCGGGCGTCAGCGGCGGCCTGAGCGGCCTGCGCGGGCGGCCTGTAGTCGGCGTTGCACTGCTGCGGTGTGGCCGGCTGGTCGACGATCGAGTGGCCGGACTGGGCGGAGGCGCTCATGACGCCATCGCCTGACGCATCAGGTCGGCGTCGGCGCGGTAGCCGGCGGCGATCGTCGTCCAGCGGCCCTCGTTGGCGAGAACGGCAGCCTTCAGGGCCTCAGCCACGGCCTTCTCGCGGCGGACGTGGGTGGGGGCCGACCGGGCGATCAGGTAGTCGCGGCCTTCGCGGACTGCGGCAATCACGGCTTCGACGGTGTTGACGTCCGTCACGGTTGCGCCCAGGAGGAGCGGAAGGCGGCCGTCAGGGTCGATCAGGTCAGGGTCCATGAGCGACTCCTGCTGACGGTTCTCCGCGGCAGTGACACTGAGCGGTACCCAGGTGGTAATACGGAAGTCGCCGAGCCAGGCGTTCTGGGTGTCCTCGACGGTGATGAGTCCGCCGGCGACCTCGTAGGCCTCGACGATGGGACCCTTCAGGTGCTGCGGGTCGATGAGCGACAGCAGCAGCGCGCCGTCACAGCTCAGGTGGAACGCGGTGGCCTGGGTGGTGATCGTGTTCGCGGCCATCAGGCCACCTCCGAGGTGTCGTTGCCGTGGTATCCGAGACGTTCGTCGACTTCGGTCCGGGGGACCCGGATGGCCCCGCCGCGCTTGGTGTCGCCGCTCAGGCGCGGCTTGCCGTAGCGGATGGCCGTCATTTCGTCGTTGGCGATCCACCGGTAGACGGTCGGCTTCGAAACTCGAAGGGCCGCCGCGACCTCTTCCACGGTCAGCAGTCTCGGGCTGTCGGGCAGCATCTGGCACTCACTCCAATCCGTTGCGGTCGGTGATGTCCTCAACTGTAGGTGCACTCTTGAGAAGTGACAACCGTCTCGACTGCCTTGGTGTGTCGTGACAGCCCTCTCCCTCGACCTGAGCTGGTCGTATGGTTAGAAATCCGAAGTTCTCAACAGGGCTAGGCAAGGAGAGGAGTGGCGAATGGGGAAAGGCAGGTGGGTGGGATCCTCATCGCTCTACCTGAGGCCGGGTGGCGATGCATGGAAACAAGAGGCGGCAGCGCAGGGCGGCACTGGTGGCCAGCGCATCGCCTACGCGGGGGAAGCCATTCCTCCGCCGGACGTGGCCGCCGTCCTCCGCACGCCGGACGGCGAGTCCGCGATCGTGCGGCGACGCGTCATCCTCCTCAATGACCGCCCCATCGAAATCGCCGACTCGTACTGGCCTCGCGACATCGCCGGCGACTCCGCCCTGGCCGAGCCGGGCCGGATCCGCGGCGGTGCGGTCGCACTCCTAGCTGAACTGGGATGGACGCCAGCCGAGGTGACCGAGGCCGTAACCGCCCGACCTCCCTTTCCTGAGGAAACGGAGACGCTGGAGTTGAATGCAGACGAGTGGGTCCTGGTCCTCACTCGCGTGATCACCAACGACGAGGGCCGCCCTTACGAAGCAACCGTGATGGTCGCGCCCGGCAGCACCCGCCAGCTGAACTACTCAATGAAGGTCGACTGACATGGCCCAAGGAACCGAAGAAGAGGCTGGCGTCTGGTCGACTCAAGACCAGATCGCCGCCTACCTGCGCGACGGCATCCTCTCGGGTGAGTTCCCTCCCGGAGGGAAGCTCCCATCGAGTCGCAAGCTCACGGACAAGTTCGGTGCGGCGGCGCAAACGATCCGCAACGCCGTGATCACCCTCGAAAAGGAGGGTCTGGCGTACTCGCGTCAGGGTGCTGGCGTGATCGTGCGCGAGCACCCTCAGCGCACGATGAAGCCCGCCGCGTACAAGACCCCCCCGGCCGGCGACGGCAAGTATCAGTGGATCAGCGAGGCCCAAAAGCAGGGCCTGTCAGGCAAGAGTGAGCTGCTTGATGTCGAGGAAGTGGTCCCTCCCGTTGCCGTGCAACAAGCATTCGACCTGGCCCCAAGTGAGCGAGTATTGCTGCGTCGACAGGTGCTATTCCTCGATGACAGCCCGTGCGAGCTGGTTGAGGTCTACGTTCCCCTGGAACTCGCGACAGGCACCCCGATCGCCGAAAAGCGCAAGATCCGGGGCGGGGTGGGACGAGTCCTGCTGAATGCCGGCCTACCGCCCATCCGTTGTGTCGACAAGGTTGCGGCGCGGTGGCCCACCCCGGAGCAGGCGCGAGCCCTGCGTATGCCGACCAAGCTGCCAGTCCTACGCACGTTCCGGGTCACTTACAGCACGGACGACCGCCCGATCCAGGTCGAGATTATGGCCAAGGCGGGCCACCTGTATGAGCTGCAGTACGAGTTCTGAGCAGCAACGACAGCGCCCCCGGTGATTGTTCGCCGGGGGCGCCGTCACGTGTGGAGCAAACGAGAGGATTGAAACTTCTCTACGAACCTCCTACAGTCGTCGCTGTGAGTGGCGGAGGCCACACGCATCACGAGGAGGGCCATGCCTGAATCCCCAGAGCCCACCGCGCTCTACCGCCTGTATGACGCAGACGATCAGCTGCTCTATGTCGGGATCGCGAAGGATCCGACTGCCCGCTGGGAGAGTCACGCGAGATCGCCCCGATCCTCCCGCTGGTGGTCGCTGGTCGAACGGCGATCCGTCGAGTGGTACGCGTCCCGCGAGGAGGCCGATGTCGCCGAGACGGGAGCAATCAAGGCCGAGAGGCCGCTCCACAACCGCGCGAAGGTCCCGGGCGTACACTTCGTCAACTTTCGCTACTTCTCACCAGAGATTCAGTGGCATCGAGCACCCCAGGATCCGGTCTCCGAGCAAGCGGCCCGCATCCTCCGCGCGGAGATAGCGAACAACCTCTTCACCTCTGGGGACCAGATGCCGACCGCCAAAGAGCTTCACCGGCGGTTCGGCATCTCGGACCAGACCTGCGGAAAGATGCTGCAGGTCTTGGCCAAGGAAGGCGTCATTCAGCAGAGAAGGCCCGGCGGGCGCTACTACTGCGCCTGAACGCGAACGGCCGGGCGGTCATCACCCGCCCGGCCTGTTCAACCAGCGAGTCATCACCTCGCTGATCAGGAGATCCACCTCGAAGAAGGAGTTCTCGATGACCACTGTACTGCCCGAGCGTCCTGTCGTCGCTGAGCCGGGAAAGGTCCGCACGTGGCTGCGCCGCATCTGGGGCGGGGGGGCAGATCGTCGAGTCGTGTCCGTCGTGGTGCACGGACCGGCACTGGAATGACGAGGACGGCGCGCTAGTCGATCTGTCGCACGGCCGGGACTTCGGCGGGACGCCGCTGGCGGTGTTCGACGCGACGGAGGGCACGATCGAAATGCCGGTCCTGGATGCTCGGATCAACGTCGACCCGTACAGCGACCGCCCGGAGCGCCGCCTCCCCCACGTCGTGCTGCAGCCGTGGGAAGACGAGGTGATGGAGTGCCTCGATCCGGACCAGTTCGCCGCCGTGATCGCTCAGATGCGGGCGCACTGCGTAGAGCTCGACAAGGTGCATGCAGCCCTGGTCGCGGCCCGCCGGGAGGCGACGCAGCTGTAGCCCCGGACGCACGTGAAGGCCCCACCCGATGATCGGGTGGGGCCTTCGTCATGCCGCGGCTCGCACCGGCGTGAGCTGCAGCGCCTCCGTGTGTCCGTACTGGTGGCCGCAGTTGTGGCAGCGGACGCCGGGGGTGTCGATGGTGACGCTGAGGACGGCGTAGCAGTTGGGTACGGCGCATCCGACGGGGATGCGGCGGGCCGGCTTCTCGCCGGTGACGAGCCGGTTGGCCTGGCCGGCGATCTGCCTTATCTCGGTGGCGAATTCCCGGACGGCCGGGTGCTCTTCGCAGATCATTTTCAGGTTGTCGAGCAGAAGGTCGGCGTACCCCTGAACTGCGGCTTCGACGGTGCCGTACTGCGGAAGCTCCCACTCCTCGCGTTCGCACAAATCGGCGGACCAGGTGGCGAGGACGCCTTCGATACCTCCTCGTGCGCGGAGATCCAGTGCCTCGAGGTTGCAAGGGATGGGGGCGGTGCGTCCACTGCTGGCGCGTCCTCCGTCACCGCGGCGGGTCGGCTGGAGGGCGTCGGCGAGGGCCGCGTACAGGCCGGGGAGGTCGAGCAGGTTCTGGCGGATCTTCTGCTGGCAGCCGTCATGGACCCGGCTGGTGGCGGGACGGAAGCAGAGCTCGCAGTACGTGTCGTTCACGGTGGCTCCTGGTGCGGCGTGCGGGCAGGTCAGGCGGTGGGTTAGCGGGCGTTCCAGTTGTTGAGGGCCCAGACGAAGACACTCACGGCGCCCATGAGGACGGCGAGGGTGAGCCAGACGGCGGCTACGGCTACCCAGCCGCCGCCATCGTCGTGATAGGCGCCTGCGGAGATGCCGGCGACGAAGGCGAGGGTGACCGTTACGGCGGTGCAGCGGGCGATGGTGCGCTTGGCGGTCACGGTGTCTCCCCGAGGGCTGCGGCCCAGCAGTCGGGTTGGTCGGTGTGCCAGGCGTGGAGGCCGTCGGTGTGCTGCTCGTAGTAGACGGCGTCGCGGATGGGCTTGCCGCAGTGCCGGCAGGGCGGGATCTGGCTGGCGGGGCGGGGTTTGCGGGGGCGGAGGAGTGCGACGGCGGCGAGGGTGGCGTTCATCGCGCGCCGGAAGGGGGCGCTCCAACGGGTCTGGCCGGTCATAGGTAGCTCCCGGGTGGCAGGTTGTGGATGGTGCGGGGTTCGAGGTCGCGGCGCCGTCCGGGTGGTTGACCGTGGTCGCCGGGGATGATGCGGGGCTGGTCGCCGGCATGGTCGAGGCCGTGGCCGTAGCGGGTCTCGACGGCGTGGGGCGCCTGTTCGGGCTGAGAGAGGCCCCAGATGTTGCGGCGCCGCATCTCGCGTTCGAGGTGGCCGAGGGCGGCAGTGGTGCTGGCTCGGTCGCCGGCTCGCGTGGAGGTGGTCAACGCCTTCGCGAGGAATCGGTAGAGGTCGGCGAGTTCCGTGTCGTTGAGGCGCACGAAGTGGGGCCTGCCTACCGGTTCTGTGACAGGCGCTGGTTCGTCGGGGTCGGGGTCGGGGTCGCTGTGGCCGCAGGGCTCCACCTCCCAGCCGGGCGACCACAGTTCGAGCTGGGTGCTCACGGCTGGGCCTTCCTTGTCCGCCCGCTGTACCAGGGCAGTGCCAGCCCGTCGTTCTCGGCGCGGGGGACGAGGTGGAGGTGCAGGTGGAACACGGACTGCGTGGCTTCCCGGCCTTTGCTGGTGATCAGGTTCATGGGGCCGCTGTCTCGGGCGAGTTCGGCAGCGCAGTGCATGGTGATGGCCGAGGTGTAGGCGCTGATGGTGAAGTCGTCGACGTGGGCCTTGGGGATGACCAGGACGTGGCCGTCGACCACCGGATCGAGGGGGACGATGGCGAGGGTCTCGGGCCAGTCGCGGACGATGGTGGCGGGCGCGTTCCCGGCGGCGATCTCGCAGAACGGGCAGGCGGTCACGGCTGGCTCCGGTGGGCCGCAAGCGCCTGACCCTCGGTCGCGCTGAGCAGCTTGTACGCGGTGTTCATCAGCGCCTTGAGGAGCTCTCGGTCGCGGAGGCTGATCGGTGCCTCGGTGTCGACGCGGTAGGTGACGGTGGTTCCTCCAGGGCCGTCGGCGGTGAAGTGGAGGGCGGGGAGGATTTCTGTGGGCTGGGGCACGGTCATGGGTTCCTCCGGGTGTCGGGTCGGGCGGCGGGGCTGTACGGGGCTGTGAGGCTGCGTGGCGGGCTCCAGCCTCGCGAGGGACGTTGGAGCGGGGTTAGGCCGGGAGAGGGGCCGTCACGGGCCGCGACGGGGTCGCCTCGGGCGTCCGGCCGGGCCGGGTTCCCTCAAGCCGGATCAGCCCGGCGGTAATCGCTATGGCCACGGCGTGAGTTCGGGATCGGGCTCCGAGCGCGACGGCTGCAGCACTCAGGCGCTGATGGATGGCACTCTCCGTCGTGTTCAGCCGGTGCCCGATCTGCTGGCTGCTGTAGCCGTGGGCGGCAAGGGTCAAGGCCTGGAGCTGGCCGGAGCTGAGGTGGGCGGGCATCAGGTTCTCCTTCGTGCGGGTTGGCAAGCTGTTGGGTGGCCGCCTCCGATACCCGCGGAGGCGGCCGTCCACGTCACGGGGTGGGGTCAGTCCTCGTCGTCGGGCGCGTCGTGGTCCTCGTCGCCGACGAGCGGGTAGCCGGCGGTGCGGAGCCGGTCGGCGAGGTCGTTGCAGTCGATGCCGCCGACGTCGTTCGCTTCGATGACGTAGTCGGTGACGATCTGCATGACGGGGGCGACGGCTTCCCAGGCGTGATCGTTGAGGAGCTTGTTGGTTTCGTAGCGGTTGAGTCCGGCCTCGTAGAAGGCGTTGTAGGCGGCGGTGCGTGCGGGCTGGTCTGTCATGGGGTCCTCCGATGCTGGGGCTGGCGGTATCTGGGCAGGCAGGTCAGGCTGCGAGGGTGGTGGTCATCAGGCGGTCTTTCGGATGCGGAGGTGTGCCCGCCATCGGGTGACGGTGCGGGGTGTGACGCCCGTGATGCGGGCGATCTCGGCGGCGGAGTCGCCTCGCTCGGTGAGCTTTTGGGCGATGAGCCGGCGTTCGAGTCGGGTCGCACCGTCGGGGAGTGCTCGGCGGCGCGTGGCGATTTCAACGTCGGTTTCGTCGGCGACGGTCCAGGTGGTGAACATCGGGTCGCCGTTGCGCCTGAGGCGGTTGAAGTGGCGCCAGCACATGGACTGCCGGGCAGCCCGGTCGTGGCAGTCGTCGATGCGGCACTGCTGCTCGGCCGTTGCGGCGGTCACCGCGTGACCTCGATGACGGCGAGGTCCCGGGCAAGGCGGCGGACTTCGTGGGCCGCGGGGCACTGGCAGGTCGTGAAGCTGCCGCCGCCGCTGGAACTGTGGTCAAGGCAGGACCGTTCGAGGGAGTCGGCCGTGGTGAACAGGATCTTCGAGGCGTGACCGTCCCTGGCCTTCGCCGCGTCTTCGGCACTGATCGCCCGCTGTTCGGCCTGCCGGACTCGGTGCTCAGCTTCGGCGAGGTACTGGATGACACTGCTCTCGCGCCGCTCACGGGCCGTGGTCCCGGCCTCCTCCGGCGTGAGGCCGTAGTACATGCCGAGGGCAGTCCAAATGCCGACCCAGCTGTTGGCCTTACGGATGCGGGCGAGCGTGGCTTGGGCGGCGTTGGGAGTCTGGGACTGGAGGTTGAGGGCGGCGACCGTGGCCTTGCGGACCCGCTCCTTGGCGTCGAGGACCTGCTGGTAGAGGCGGCCGACGGAGGCTTCCGCCTGCTTGGCGCGGGTGGCTTGGCGGCGGGCCTCGATGACGGTGGAGGCATAGGCGCGGTCCCGCCACTGGGAGTACTCACGGGCGTCGGTGGCCTGGCCCTTCCAATAGCTGATCGTCTCGCCGCAGCCGAGCTCGACGGCCTTGCGGTGTCGCTTGGCCTGGTCGAGTTCGGCGTACAACTGCTCGAGGGCTTCCGGGGTGATCGTGTCGACGGTGTGCCGGGTCTCGGTCATGCGGCCATCGCTTTCGCTTCGGTGTAGCGGGCGGGGTGGATGTCGGCGGGTCGGCCGTCGGGGGTGCGGCAGGGGGTGCCGGGTGCGGTCTGGCATGCGGGGCAGCAGGCGGTGGTGACGGCCCAGGTATCGAGTCGTGCGGGGCAGGGGTCGAGACGCTGGACGCGGGTCCGTCCGGCGCGGGTGGTGCAGCGCGTGTCGGGGGCGGCGGTGCAGTGGGGGCAGCGGATGGTGAGGGCGGGGTGGCGGGGCGGGCGGCCGGCACGGAGGGCTGCGGGCATCGGGGCGGAGCGGGGGCGGTCGGTCATCGGTGGCCTGCCTTCCAGCAGTCGGGGCAGATGTCGCGGCCTCGAGGGCGCGGGTGCCAGCCGTCATCACGGCGGATCTGGCGAAGCTCGGTGACGGTTTTGACCATCGGGTGGTGGGTGGCGTTGGAGCACGCGGGGCCGTCGCAGTTGACGGCGGGGAAGTTGTCCGCGGTCATGCGACTTCTCCTTCGGGTTCGACGATCTCGGCGTCGGGGGTGGCGGCTTCGGCTTGCAGGCGTTCGAGGGCGATGCGGGAGGCTTCCTTGCCGGCGGCTTCTCCGGCGGCGTCGTGGCCGGCCGGGAGCGGTTGGCCGGTGGCGAGCGCAATGCGGATCGGGTGCGGTTCCCGCATGGGCTCGCCGAGCGGATAGCGGTCGCTGGACCCGGGCTTCTTGCAGGGCTTGCCGCGGGCGGCCTTGCAGCGGGGGCAGATGATTCCGAGCGGGCCGGGCCGGCGGACGGAGTCCAGCTCGTGGTTCGGCTGTTTGGGGATCTTCTTGGTGACCGGGCCGGCCAGCAGGGCCTTCATGTTGCGGGGCTTCAGCTCGTGGCCGT
>NZ_JBSGZP010000227.1:0-10348 GCF_053611065.1 Streptomyces sp. NPDC054840 | reverse complement strand
ACGTCCAGGAGCTCCTGGACACGTCGCCGGCGCGAGCCCTTGGGAGCCACCTCGGGGTGGATCTCGAACGGCTCCCCGATGATGTCACCGACCGTCATGCGCGGGTTCAGCGACGTGTACGGGTCCTGGAAAACCATCTGGATGTTGCGGCGCACGGCCTTCAGGGCGCGGCCCGACAGCTTGGTGATGTCCTCGCCCTTGTACGAGATCGCGCCCGCCGTCGGCCGCTCCAGATTGACGAGCATCTTGGCCACGGTGGACTTCCCGCAGCCGGACTCGCCGACGATGCCGAGCGTCTCACCGGCGCGCAGGTCGAAGGAGACCCCGTCGACGGCCTTGACTGCGCCGACCTGCTTGCGGAAGACGATGCCCCGGGTCAGCGGGTAGTGCTTGACCAGGTCCTTCACTTCCAGCAGGGACTCAGCCATGAAGGCACTCCTTCCAGAAGTGGCAGGCGCTGGTCCGCTCCACCGGGGACTCGGTCACCCGGTACAGCGGCGGGACGTCGGTGCGGCACACCGCCTGCGCCATCGGGCAGCGCGGGTTGAAGGCGCAGCCGGGCGGGATGGCCACCAGGTTCGGCGGCAGGCCCTTGATGGCGTACAGCTCCTGGCCCTTCTGGTCCAGGCGCGGGATCGAGTCCAGCAGGCCACGCGTGTACGGGTGGGCGGGCGCCTTGTAGATCTCGTGGACCGGGGCAGCCTCGACGATCCGGCCCGCGTACATGACCGCGATCTTGTCGGCGACGTCGGCGACCACACCGAGGTCATGGGTGATCAGGATGAGGCCCATGTTCAGCTCGCGCCGGAGCTCGGCCAGCAGGTCCATCACCTGGGCCTGGACGGTGACGTCGAGGGCCGTCGTCGGCTCGTCCGCGATGATCAGCGAGGGCTCCAGGGCCAGCGCCATCGCGATCATGATGCGCTGGCGCATGCCGCCCGAGAACTGGTGCGGGTAGTCCCCCACGCGCTCCTTCGCCGCCGGAATTTTCACCCGGTCCATCAGCTCGACGGCCTTGCCCTTGGCGTCCTTGCGGGACATCCCGCGGTGCACCTCGTACATCTCGCCGAGCTGTGCGCCCACGCTGAGGACCGGGTTCAGGGAGGAGAGCGCGTCCTGGAAGATCATCGCCATCTCGGCGCCGCGGATCTTCCGGCGCTCCTCCTCCTTCATCGTGAGGAGGTCCTTGCCCTTGAAGAGGATCTCGCCGCCCGCGATCCGGCCCGGCGGCACGTCGAGGATGCCCATCACGGCCTGGGCGGTGACCGACTTGCCGGAGCCCGACTCGCCGAGCACGGCCAGCGTCTCCCCCTCGGCCACCGAGTAGTTGACGCCGTTGACGGCCTTGGCGACTCCGTCGCGCGTCTTGAATTCCACGTGCAGGTCGCGGACTTCGAGCAGCATGTGCGGGGCTCCTCAGCGCAGCTTGGGGTCGAGGGCGTCGCGCACCGCGTCGCCGAGCATGATGAAGGCGAGCACGGTCAGGCTCAGCGCGCCGGCCGGCCAGAGCAGCATGTGCGGAGCGTTGCGGATCTGCGGGGCCGCGTTGGAGATGTCGATGCCCCAGGAGACGGTGGGCGGGCGCAGGCCGACGCCGAGGAAGGACAGGGTGGCCTCCAGGGCGATGTACGTGCCCAGCGCGATGGTGGCGACGACGATGACGGGGGCGATGGCGTTGGGCGCCACGTGCCGGAGCATCATGCGGCCGCTGCCGGCGCCGAGGGCCCGGGCGGCCTGGACGTAGTCGTTGTGTTTGGCGGTGATGACGGAGCCGCGGCCGATGCGGGCGATCTGCGGCCAGCCGAGGAGCACGATGAAGCCGACGACCGGCCAGACGGTGGTGCTGGTGACCACGGACAGGAAGACCAGGCCGCCGAGGACGACGGGGATGCCGAAGAAGATGTCGGCGACCCGGGAGAGCAGCGCGTCGCCCCAGCCGCCGAAGAATCCGGCGAGCCCGCCGAGCACCGAGCCGAGCAGGGCGGCGCCGAGGGTGGCGCACACGCCTACGGTGATGGAGGCGCGGGCCCCGTAGACGGTACGGGTGTACACGTCGCAGCCCTGGGTGTCGTATCCGAAGGGGTGGCCCGGGGCGGAGCCCTGCTGCGACTTGGACAGATCGCACTGCAGCGGGTCGCCGCTCGCGATGAGCTGCGGCCAGATCGAGATGACGACGAGGAAGAGGATCATCAGCGAGGAGATGACGAAGACGGGGTTGCGGCGCAGCTGGTGCCAGGCGTCGGACCACAGGGAGCGGGGCTTCGCGCCGGGTCCGGTCCCGCCCCGCGGGCCGTCCTTCTCGAGGCCCTCGACGCTCTCGGCCTCCTCCAGGGCCAGATCCATGGGTCCCCCCTGGCCGGTCGGGGAGACCGCCTCGTGCGGACGTGGACCGACGGGATCGTAGCCGCCGGGCCCTTCGGGACGCTCGGGGTCAGGCATAACGGATCCTCGGGTCCAGGACCGCGTAGAGCAGGTCGACGAGCAGGTTCGCCAGCAGGAAGACGATGACGAGGATGGTCACGAAGCCGACGACCGTGGGCGAGTTGTTGCGCAGGATGCCCTGGTAGAGCTGGTAGCCGACGCCGTGGATGTTGAAGATCCGCTCGGTGACGATGGCGCCGCCCATCAGGGCGCCGATGTCGGTGCCGATGAAGGTGACGACGGGGATGAGGGAGTTGCGCAGCAGGTGGCGGGTGACGACCCGGCGGCGCGGGAGGCCTTTGGCGACGGCGGTGCGCACGTAGTCGGCCTTGACGTTCTCGGCGATGGAGGTGCGCGAGAGCCGGGTGACGTAGGCGAGGGAGACCAGCGCGAGCACCATGCCGGGGAGGATCAGCTCGCCGAAGGGGGCGTCCGGGGAGACGGTGGGCCGCACCCAGCCCCATTTGACGCCGAAGAGGTACTGGAGCAGATAGCCCGTCACGAACGTCGGTACGGAGATGACGACGAGGGTGAGCACGAGCACGCTCGTGTCGACGGACTTGCCGCGGCGCAGGCCGCTGACCACACCGAGGGTGATGCCGATGATGATCTCGAAGAAGATCGCGACGACGGTCAGGCGCAGGGTGACGGGGAAGGCGCTCGCCATCAGCTCGGTGACCGGCTGGCCGTTGAAGGCCGTACCGAAGTCGCCCTGGAAGATCTGGTCCATGTAGTGGACGTACTGCTTCCACAGGGGCTGGTCGAGGTAGAGGTCCTTGCGGATGCGCGCGGCGGTGGCGGGGTCGGGCGCCTTGTCGCCGAAGAGGGCCGCGACCGGGTCGCCGAGCGCGTACACCATGAAGAAGATCAGGAACGTGCTGCCGATGAACACCGGGATCATCTGGAGCAGCCGCCGGATCACATAACGTCCCATGACTGCTCCAGGATCGATCCGAAACGCGGGTCAGCTGACCTTGATCTGGTCGTACACGGGGACGCTGAACTGGTTGAGCGCCACGTCGGAGAGCCGCTCGGCGTAGCCCGCGCTGCCGTTCTGGTACCAGAGCGGGATGGCCGGCATCTGCGCGGCGAGGATCTTCTCGGAGTCCTGGAACTTCGCGATGGCCTTGGCGGGGTCGCTCTCCTGGTTGGCCTCGTCGACGAGCTTGTCGAAGTCCGCGTTGCTGAACTTCCCGTAGTTGGAGGAGGCCCCGGTGTAGTAGAGGGGCTGGAGGAAGTTCTGGATCAGGGGGTAGTCGGCCTGCCAGCCGGAGCGGAAGGGGCCGGTCAGCTTGAAGCCGCTCTGCTGGTTGCGGAAGTCCGCGAAGGTGCCGATGGGGTTGACCGTGCAGACCGGGCCCTCGCCCAGCGCGTTGTTGATGCTGTTGCAGACGGCGTCCATCCAGTCGCGGTGTGAGCCGGTGTCCACGTTGGAGGTCAGCGTGACCTTGCCGCCGGGGAGCCCGCCGGCGTCCGTGATGAGCTTCTTGGCCGCGGCCGGGTCGTAGACGCAGGCGTCGCCGCAGACCGTGGAGGAGAAGCCGCCCTTCTCGCCGAGGGCCGGGGAGGTCCAGTCCTTGGCCGGGGTGCGGGTCTCACGGAAGATCTGCTTGGTGATCTCGTCCCGGTTGATGGCCCGGGAGATGCCGATCCGGACGTTCTCCATCCCTTCCTTGCTCCACTGCGGGTCGTACAGCGGGAAGGTGAGGGTCTGGATGATCAGGGCCGGCTGGTTGATGTACCGGTCGCCGAGGTCGTTCTTGACGTTCTTCAGCTGCTGCGCCGGGATGTCGTCGACGAGGTCGAGGTTGCCGGAGATCAGGTCGGTGTAGGCGGTGTTGTTGTCGGTGTAGACCTTCAGGTCCACGCCGCCGTTCTGCGCCTTGTCCGGGCCGGGGTAGGTGTCCCACTTGCGCAGCTTCATACCGGTGCCCTTGGTGTACGAGTCCACCGTGTACGGGCCGTTGCCGATCGGCTTGTTCAGCCAGCCGGCGTGGTCGGTGAAGAAGGCCTTGGGCAGGGGGGAGAAGGCCTGGTAGCCGAGGGTCTCGGGCCAGGTGGAGAACTTGTTCTTCAGGGCGACCGTGAAGGTCTTGTCGTCCTTGACGACCAGTCCGGACATCGTCTTGGCCTTGGGCTCGCCGGAGGCGGGGTGGACGTCCGCGTAGCCGACGATGTCGGAGAAGAACGTCGAGTTGTTCTGCTTGTTGCGCACGTCCGCGCCGTAGTTCCAGGCGTCGACGAAGGACTGCGCGGTGACCGGCTCGTCGTTGCTGAACTTCCAGCCGTCCTTCAGCGTGATGGTGAAGTTCTGACTGTCCGTCGTCTCGATCTTCTCGGCGACCATGTCGAGGGCCTCGCCCGTCTTCGGGTCGTAGCGCTTGAGGCCCCGGAAGAGCATGTCGAGAACCTTGCCGCCCTGCACCTCGTTGGTGTTGGCGGGCTCCAGCGGGTTCTGCGGGTCACCCCACGAGGAGCTGACGATTCCCGCCTCGCCGCCTCCGCCGCTGTCGCTACCGCCGCCGCAGGCCGTCGCCGCGAGGGCGACGGCCACCGCACATGCGGCCCACTGGGCGTGGGTGGCTCCGCGCATGGAGTGCCTCCTAGGGATCCCAAGACTCGCTTAGGGGCCAATGTCACCCTATGTGGGTTCCTGCACACTCGTGGTTGGACCGATTGCACCCGCGCGTCACGCCCCTGTCACCCCTGGGGGTGCAATGAAAGCTCCCATGAGTCGACCGCGTAGTGCAGGCCCATGCCGTGCGCCTCGTACAGCGCGAGCGCGCCGGTCTCGTTGTGGGTGTCCACGCCGAGGCCCACGGAGTCCCGGCCGCGCTCCGCGTGGACGGCGAAGCAATGGCGGAGCAGGAAACCGCCGATGCCCCGGCCGCGTGCCTCCTCGGCCACGCCGATGTGGCTGACCCAGGCCATGCTCGTACGGTCGTCCCGGGTGAGCAGCACGGCCGCGTCACCGTGGCCGGGCAGGCTCGCGATCCACACCAGTGACCAGTCCAGCTTGCGGCCGTCCATGTGGTCCAGCCAGGTCTCGTACGGGCGCTCCACATGGCCGAAGTGCGCGGCGAACGTGCGCTCGATCAGCGCGTGGGCCCGGTGGCGGTCGGCCTCGTCGTCGGCGCAGTGCCGCAGGGTGAGGCCGGCCGGCGGGGCCGGCGCCGGGTCGGCGGCCGGAGACAGGGAGCGGGTCATCACCTGGTAGCGGCGGATGGTGCGGTAGCCGCGCCCGGTGAGGAGGGAGAGGTCGAGGGTGGGCTTCACGTTGAGCTGGAGTCTCAGTACGCCGGGCCCGGCGGACAGCTCCCGGGCCCGGGCCTCCATGCGCTCCAGCAGCACGCGGGCGGCCTCGTGATGGCCGGGCAGCACGTAGTGGTCCCCGTCGACGCGGCCCGGCCCGGAGTCCGCCCAGACGAGGGCGTAGGCGACGAGTCCTCCGTCCTGGAAGGCGAGCCAGGAATCGGTGGCCAGGTCCACGTCGGGGGCGTTGAGGTCGGACTCGACGGTGCCCAGATCGGTCTCCGGGCGGCCGATCTCGATCACGTCGACGGCATTGAGCAGGGCGCAGATGTCGGACGCGTCCCCGGGCCCGGCGGGCCGAACGGTGAGGGTCATGCCGCCACTGTCCGGCCCGGGCTCCCGGGGGCGCAACCGGTTTCACCGGGGCTCCCGTCCACGGATACGCGAACGGCTGGTCCCCGGCGCCGTGAGGCACCGGGGACCAGCCGTCGTGAAGGAACGCGTCGGTCAGACGGCCAGGATGGCCTTCTCCTCGGCGAAGTGGCACGCGGACTCGTGCGCGGCCAGGGTGTTCACGCCCTTGAAGCGCTCCGGGATCGCCAGCAGCGGCTCCTCGGTGGAGCACTTGTCCTGGGCCTTCCAGCAGCGGGTGCGGAAGCGGCAGCCCGACGGCGGGTTGGCCGGGGACGGGACGTCACCGGTGAGGATGATCCGCTCGCGGCCCTCGCGCGCGTCCGGGTCCGGGACCGGGACGGCGGACAGCAGCGCCTGGGTGTACGGGTGGGTCGGGTGCTCGTAGATCTCGGCGTCGGAGCCGATCTCGGCCATCTTCCCCAGGTACATGACGCCCACGCGGTCCGAGATGTGCCGGACGATCGAGAGGTCGTGCGCGATGAAGAGGTAGGAGAGGTTGAACTCGTCCTGCAGCTTCTCCATCAGGTTGATGACCTGGGCCTGCACCGACACGTCGAGCGCGGAGACCGGCTCGTCGCAGATGATGATCTCCGGCTGCAGGGCGAGGCCGCGGGCGATGCCGATGCGCTGGCGCTGGCCGCCGGAGAACTGGTGCGGGTACCGGTTGATGTACTCCGGGTTCAGACCGACGACGTCCAGGAGCTCCTGGACCTTCTGCCGGCGCGAGCCCTTGGGAGCCACCTCGGGGTGGATCTCGAACGGCTCCCCGATGATGTCGCCGACCGTCATGCGCGGGTTCAGCGAGGTGTACGGGTCCTGGAAAACCATCTGGATGTTGCGGCGCACGGTCTTCAGGGCGCGGCCGGACAGCTTGCTGATGTCCTGGCCCTTGTAGAAGACCTCGCCGGCGGTCGCCCGCTCCAGGTTCATCAGGAGCTTGGCGACCGTGGACTTGCCACAGCCGGACTCGCCGACGATGCCGAGGGTCTCGCCCCGGTAGAGGTCGAAGGAGATCCCGTCGACCGCCTTGACCGCGCCGACCTGCTTCTTGAACAGGATTCCCTGGGTCAGCGGGAAGTGCTTGACCAGGTTACGGACCTGGAGGATCGGCTCGCGCTCGGTGGCGTTCTTGGTGAGCTCAGCCATGGATCTGCTCCTTCCAGAAGTGGCACGCGCTGCCGCGGCCGGGCAGTTCGGTGCCATCCTGCTCGGTGACCGGGTGCAGCACCGGGATCTCGGTGCGGCAGATGTCCTGCACCTTCGGGCAACGGGGGCTGAAGGCGCATCCCGTGGGAATGCGGAGCAGGTTGGGCGGCAGGCCCTTGATCGCGTAGAGCTCCTGGCCCTTCTGGTCCAGGCGCGGGATCGAGTCGAGCAGGCCACGGGTGTACGGGTGGGACGGGCGCTTGTAGATCTCGTGGACCGGAGCGGTCTCGACGATCCGGCCGGCGTACATGACCGCGATCTTGTCCGCGACGTCGGCGACGACGCCGAGATCGTGGGTGATCAGGATCAGGCCCATGTTCATCTCGCGCTGGAGCTCCGCGAGCAGGTCCATGACCTGGGCCTGGACGGTCACGTCGAGGGCCGTGGTCGGCTCGTCGGCGATGATCAGCTCCGGCTCCAGGGCCAGCGCCATGGCGATCATGATGCGCTGGCGCATACCGCCGGAGAACTGGTGCGGGTAGTCACCCACGCGCGCCTTGGCGGCGGGGATCTTCACGCGGTCCATGAGCTCGATGGCCTTGAGCTTCGCGTCCTTCTTGGACGCGCCCCGGTGGACCCGGAACATCTCGCCGAGCTGGTCGCCCACCGAGTAGACCGGGTTCAGGGAGGACAGCGCGTCCTGGAAGATCATCGCCATCTTGTTGCCACGGAGCTTGCGGCGCTCCTCGTCGGACATCTTGAGGATGTCCTTGCCGTGGAAGCGCACCTCGCCGCCGGACACCCGTCCGGGCGGGCTGTCGAGGATGCCCATGATCGCCTGAGCGGTGACGGACTTGCCGGAGCCGGACTCGCCGAGCACGGCGAGGGTCTCGCCGGCGCTGACGCTGTAGCTCACGCCGTTGACGGCCTTGGCGACCCCGTCACGGGTCTTGAACTCGACCTGGAGGTTGTCGACCTCCAGCAGCGGCACGGCGGACCCGCCGCCCGTCTCCGCAACGCTGAGAATCTCCGACGTGGTCACGCCGCCACCTTCGTCCTGCTTGCTGATGTTGTCTCGGAGCATCGGGCGGCCCTACCGGAGCTTCGGGTCGAGCGCGTCACGCAGGCCGTCGCCCACGAAGGCGAAGCCGAGCACGGTGATGACGACGAACAGGCTGGGGAAGTACCACAGGTAGTCGTTGACGCCGATGAAGCCCTGACCGGCCGCCAGCATGTTGCCCCACTCGGGGACGTCGACGGGAACGCCGGCGCCGAGGAAGGACAGCGCCGCCACGCCGACGATGGTGGTGCCGACGTTGAACGTCGCGTAGACCAGCACGGCGGTCAGCGAGTTGGGCAGGATGTGCGTGCGCACGATGCGCCACCCGCTCGCGCCGAGTGCCTTGGCCGCGTGGACGTAGTCCATCTCGCGCACCGACAGGATCGAGCTGCGCAGAAGTCTGGACACGGTGGCCCACGAGAAGATCGCGAGCGAGATGACCACGGGGGTGATGCCACGGCCGGTGACCAGGATGATGACGACGGCACCGATCATCAGCGGGAACGCGAGGAACACGTCCGCGACGCGCATGACCAGCGTGTCGGCGAAGCCGGAGAAGTAACCGGCGATGGCACCGAGGGCGACACCGATCAGCACCGCGAAGAAGATCGAGGCGAGGCCGACGAACATGGCCACGCGGGTACCGGCTATGAGGCGCGAGAACATGTCGCGGCCCAGGGCGTCGGTACCCATCCAGTGGGTGCCGTTGGGCGACGCGAGGGTGTTCTCGAGGTCCTGCGCACCGGGGTCGAACGGCGCGAGCATCTCGCCGAACGCCGCCGTCAGGAACAGCAGCGTGATGATCACGAGGCCGACGACGGCCAGCTTGTTCTGGACGTAGCGGTGACGGATCTCGCCCCACTGGCTCAGTTGCTTGGGTCGGGGTTCGGCCGGGGCCGAAGCGGACGACACGGGGTTCTCGTCCCCGATCGCCGGGCTCGTTGCGAGCTCAGACATGAGGAAATCCTCCTTGGGGGCGGTCAGCTGAGGCGGATACGCGGGTCGAGGGCCGCGTACAGCAGGTCCACGATGAGGCTGAGGACGACGAAGATGGCGACGCTGTAGGTCACGACGCCGATCACGATCGGGTTGTTCTGCTGCTGAATCGCCTGAACCAGTGCCAGACCGACACCGTCCCAGTTGAAGATCGCCTCAGTGATGAGCGCACCACCGAGGAGTCCGCCGAACGAGATACCCAGGTAGGTGACCACGGGGATGGACGAGTTGCGCAGCACGTGCTTGAAGAGCACGCGCCGGCGCGGAAGTCCCTTGGCCACGGCCGTCTTCACGTAGTCCGCGCGCAGCACCTCGAGCATCGTGCCGCGGGTGAGGCGGGCGACGAACGCGACGTCGGTGACCGCGAGGGTGATCGCGGGAAGGACCATGCCTTCGAGCTTGTCGCCGCCGAGCTGTGGGAACCACTGGAGTTCCACGGCGAAGTACTTCATGAGCAGCATGCCGATCACGAACGTCGGGAACCCGACAGCCATGGTCGTAAAGAATGTCGTGGCCATGTCCAAGATGCTGTATCTGTACAGGGCGGCGATGATGCCGACGCCCATACCGAACACCGTGACGAGAACGATGGCCAGCAGGGCCAGCTTCGCGGTGTTCTGCAGCTTGGGACCGAGGATTTCGGACACCTCGCGGCGCTGGACGAAGTCCTCGCCGAGGTCTCCGGTCGCGACCTTGGCCACGTAGTTCACATACTGCTCGGGCAGCGACTTGTCGAGCCCGTAACGCGCCTTCAGTTCCGCGACCACTGCGGGGTCACGTGCCTTGTCGCTGCCCGCGATCGAACCCACGGGATCACCGGGGAGGACGAACAGACACGCGAACAGAACCATGGTCGCGCCGATGAGGACTATGACCATCTGCCCGAGGCGACGGGCGACGTACCTTCCCATGTTTTGCCTCTCTACCTGGCCGCTTCTGGGAGCAGCGGCCTCCGGCCCAAGGAACGGGCCGGCTCTCGGCCTGCGGGGATTGCCCGCGGATGTGAGGGGTGCCGAAGTAAAAACGGCCTGCCGAGCGGGGCCGCGGCCCACCGGTCAC